>NZ_CALLJH010000038.1:0-13469 GCF_938091255.1 uncultured Chloroflexus sp. | reverse complement strand
CGGTGATGTTGACGCAGTTGCGGCTGCACTGATTCGCCTACTCACCGATCCACAACGCCGAGCGGTGCAAAGCGCAAACGCGGCAGCACTTGGCCAGCGGCTGCGTTGGTCGCAGGTGGTAAGACCGATCATAAGGATGCTAGATCGGCCAACTTCGTGTACCAAAAAACCATACGACAGAGAACAACCGACTATGAATGATGCCTTGCAAACCATTCTTAACGAGCGGAACGCGCTGATTAAGGCGTTGGAAGAGCGCTGGAATATTGCGTTACCATCGGCGGGTAACTCACTACGGCATAGATTACAGCAACAAATTCGACAAAGGATAGTAGGCACGGTAGAACAAAATGTTGCTACTCTCGCCACCCAACAACGTGAATTTAACGGCGTGCTAGTTAATCTTATTTACCGGCTAACAAGTGCTTTTGATGAACAGGCACGGCGCACTAACGAACAACATTTGGCCTTCGTTCATGAGAATCGCATTAATACTCAAAATATTGCTGCACATCTCGCCTCACTGACGCAGCAGCTTGCTGAACTCCAGCCATTGATTCAAGCAACACGGCAAGAACTAACCTTAGTTCGGCAAGAATTAGATGCAGTTCGGCAAGAATTGGAACGGGCGCGTGACACATTACCACCGTTACACCAGCACGTTATCGATCTAGAACAACGAATTCTTGATCTTGATGAAGCCCATTCGCACATGTTAGAACAGATGAGCCGCATTCTTACGACCTATTCCGCATGAAAGCCAACATCATTATCCCTCTCTTTCAGGGCGCAGCATATATCGGAGCTTGCTTACAAGCATTGCAGCCACTTATTGATGCATCGAACATCATTGTGGTCAACAACGGCAGCACCGACGACAGTGTAATGCTGGTGCAGAACGAATTTCCTACTGTAACGCTGCTCGATATCGCTCAACCATTAGGGTTTAGCGGTGCAGTCAATACAGGAATACGGGTAGCACTGTCATCGGCTGACCGGCCTGATGTGGTCATTGCTCTCAATCAAGATACCGTAGTTGATAATCATTGGTTAACAGCACTCCTAAACGCCTTTACCGTCCCAGAAATCGGGATAGTGGGCTGCCTTGCACGCTTTCCTGATGGTCAACTCCAGCATGCAGGCGGTACGCTGATTGAACCACTTTGGTATGGCCGTAACCGTCAACAGCTTGATACAGATACGCCAATCGAATATGTAGCTGGGCTAGCAATTGGCTTGCGCGTCACGATGCTCGACCAGATCGGCTTGTTTGACGAAAACTTCTTCCCTGCATACTTTGAAGATGTCGATCTCTGTTTACGCGCTCGCGCTAAAGGGTGGCAAATCGTATTGGCACCAGAGGCAACACTGATCCATCACGAAGGCGCCTCACAACAGCAAACGAAGCGTCATGTCCAGATGATCGAACGCAATCGATGGCGACTGCTCTTGAAACACCGTTCGTTCGCCGACCTGCAAGAGGTTGTCTTTCCAGCAGAGCGAGCGCAACTACGAGAACGCGCTATGGCTGGCACGAGCGATACGCTACGTCAAGCTTACATGCAGGCATTATTAATGCTTCCTGAGCTAGCGCGTCTCCGTCATTGGTCTGAGACTGAGATTGCATTCATTCGCACTCAGCTTCTTGCCCTGCGAGCCGAATCAATCACGATCGAGCGCACTGCACGAGTAGCGGATCTCCAGCGTGCGATACAAACTCATCTTGCGCCGCTCCCGCGACCTACGCCTGCGTTTTCTAGCGAGGAGCAGACTGCTCACTTGCAAGTAGAGATTGGAGAATCAAGCAGCGCAGCAAAGGCTGAAGAACATCAGATGCATATTCTCTCAACCGAGTCGAACGTAGTCGAACAACGACACACATCATTTATCCTCGGTAAACGTCCACCCGTAGCAATCGTAGTTTTGACGTGGAACGGCTTGGAAGTGACACAACGCTGTTTTGCTAGCCTCCGCGCACGCACACGTGATGTCGAGTACCATCTGATCGTTGTCGATAACGGTAGTACTGACGGCACGGTTGAATGGGTGCAGACACAACCAGATGTCACATTGATTACAAACAGTGAAAATCGAGGATTTGCTGCCGGGGTCAATCAAGGCATTGCTGCTGCGCCTCCTGATCACGATATCTTGCTACTGAATAACGATACCGAAATCATTGATGAGCTGTGGCTCGCTCATCTACGAGCAGTAGCCAACGACCATCCCGATTACGGTATCGTCGGTTGTTTACTGCTGTTCCCCAACGGGTTGCTCCAACATGCCGGCACATACATGCCACAACACAACTTCTGGGGATACCAGATTGGCGGTGGTGAGCCGTTCATTGGTCAGTATCCGGGGATTCGTGAGGTGGAAGGTGTGACCGGCGCCTGTATGTACATCCGGCGTGACGTGATTGATACCATTGGCGGCTTGGATGAGACCTATTTTTCCTACTACGAAGACACCGATTATTGTTTGCGCGCTATCCAGGCGGGTTTCAAGATCGTTTGTACCGGTGGCACAAGAGTTGTTCACCATGAAAATTCGAGCACACGGCTAAACAACGCTGATTGGTGGCGAATGTTCAGTCATGGCCAGCGGGTGTTTCTCCAGAAATGGCGCGAACACTACCGACAACGTTATCAGCGAGGGTTGGTCTGGCACTCACTGATCGCCGGTGCTACCGGTTATGCAACCTCGTCACGTGAGTTTGTGCGCGAACTTGATCGCCGTGGTGTTGATGTCCGCTTAGTATGTATTTTTGGCACTGACTACACTGAACCGCCTACACGTGACCCACGGATTGATCAACTACGAAATCGACCTAAGGATACATCTTTGCCACAAATTGTGTACAGTCAGGGTGATGCATTTATTAAAAATAGCGGTCGCTACCGCATCGGGTTTACTATGCTCGAGTCAGACTCTTTGCCGGTTGATTGGGTACAGCAGGCGAATCAAATGGATGAAGTCTGGGTACCTAGCCATTTTACTCGCGATGTTTTTACCCACTCTGGCGTGCGGCGACCAATTCACATCATACCGCTTGGCTTCAATCCGAACTATTTTCATCCGCAGATACAGGGTCGCAAACCAACTGATGCGTTTGTCTTTCTTTCGATCTTTGAATGGATTGAACGCAAAGCACCAGAAGTTCTGCTACAGGCATACATCAATGAGTTCAAACATAGCGATGACGTACTACTCGTCCTGAAAATTTTTAATCACGATCCACGCTTCAATGTCCACCAGCGTATCTACGAATTGGCCGGACGGCCAAATGCACCGCGCATTGCCGTCATTCTCAATCAAGAAATTGCCGAGCACCAAATGGGTGCGTTCTATCGCGGCGCCGATTGTTTTGTCTTGCCGACACGTGGTGAAGGATGGGGTATGCCAATCCTTGAGGCCATGGCATGCGGCCTACCGGTCATTGCAACCGATTGGGGATCACAGCGCGACTTTTTCAATGACCAACTCGGATATCCAATCCGAGTACGTCAGTTGATTCCAGCCGTGGCTCGTTCACCCTACTATGCAGGATCGCGGTGGGCCGATCCTGACATCGATCATCTCCGTTACCTAATGCGCTATGTTTATGAGCATCCGGCTGAAGCGCAGGCGATGGGTCAGCGCGCCGCCGCTGAAGTGCAGCAACGGTGGACGTGGGAACGGGCTGTTGATCGGATAATGGAACGGTTAGACGCAATTGATTGTTAAGAGAGGGACGATGACTATGAGCATCTATTGGGTACGCTTTCAAGGTGACAGTGCAGCCGAGGCTATGAATGCCATTGCTGAAGCGCTGCGGCATGATGAGCACGGTGTAGTACCCGACCAAGAGCAAGCTCCCCCTGCGCCACCAGCCGACAATTCACAGGTGTCTTCTGATGGTGATAGATACTTGCAAGCAAATGTGCAAGCAATGCGAACACTCTGGTCAATTGATCCCATGCAAGTCGAACTTCCGTCTGACCGGCGTTTCTTGGTGCGACTAGGCGTACATCTTCAGCATTGGATTCGGCGTTTAACACGTTGGTATTTTATGACACCGTGGTTGCAAGCAAACGAATTCCATGCCGCAGTGACACGCGTCATCGATGTATTACTCGTTCGCCAGCAGCAGTTGCAACAAGAATTGCACGAATACCAGTATCGCTTGCAAGCTACTGAGCAGCAGGTGCAACTCTTGCGGAATGAATTGGCCTTATCTCGTCAACAGTTAATGGAAATTCGACAACAACAAGCACTGTATCAGAACATCGCAGAATGACTCATGAAAGCAGTACCAGATTTGAAGGTGATCTGGCAATCGCGGTGGGGATTACCGATTGGTTATTCACTCAGTTCTGAAGCGATCGCGCTGCAGCTCGATCAGTTAGGGGTTGACCTGTTTCATCGGCCAACCCCTTGGCATATGCCGGCTGAACTGAACCAACCACGACTGCGTGAGATAGCAGCGCGATCGTTGCCAGATGATGCATTGCAAGTGAGCTACGATCAAGCCGATCTCTTCTATACCGAGCATCGTGGGTATCGCATTGGGTACACGATGCTAGAAGTGAACGGATTACCAGCCGATTGGATCGCTGCCTGCAATCGCATGGATGAGATATGGACGCCCAGTCGCTGGGGGGCTGAGACATTTGCGGCTGCTGGCGTATATCGGCCGATTCACGTAATGCCGCTAGGGTATGATCCCGAACATTTCAACACCCAGATCCCGGCATACCGACTCGATAATCGTTTTACATTTCTCTCGATCTTTGAATGGGGTGAACGAAAAGCGCCAGAACTGCTGCTGCGTGCGTACTGTAGTGCGTTTAGTCGCAATGATGATGTAGTACTGATATTGCGCATTAATAATTTTGATCGTTCGATCAGTGTTTCGCAACAGATAGCTAATCTAAGATTACCACCTGACAGCCCGCCAATTGTTATTTTGTACAATCAATATCTCTCACGTGCCCAACTCGGTTCGCTATACCGTAGCGCTGATTGTTTTGTGCTTGCAACGCGCGGCGAAGGATGGGGATTGCCGATTTTGGAAGCGATGGCGTGTGGCTTGCCGGTTATTGCAACCAACTGGAGTGCGCAAACAGAATTTTTCCGCGCTGAAGTTGGCTTTCCGGTGAATGTACGCACATTAGTTCCGGCTGAGGCTAAATGTCCTTACTATACCGGATGGTCGTGGGCTGAACCTGACTTTGACCACCTCGTCTGGTTGATGCGCTACGTCTACGAGCATCCCGCTGAGGCGCGATCGGTGGGTCACGCTGCTGCTGCTGAAGTCGCTCAACGTTGGACGTGGCGGCACACGGCTGAACGGATTGTTGCCCGGTTAGCTGAATTGGCATAGTTATGCGCTGAACACCTCTCACCCTATCGCGACGAGGATATGTTCGGCGCTTCTGTCTGTGTTGTTCCTCTCCCTTCTTCGATAGGAGAGCAGGCATTCAGGCTGCAACCTTCCCCTATCTTCCCCCAAGCGGTTGCGTTTGAACTACTCACAGCTAGCCCAGCTCCAACCAGCATCTATTCCGCACACCACCGGCTCGGTATCGAAGTACACTGCGTCAGTCATTGACGCATAACTGCAGGTTCCTACCTCATACTGTTGGCAACGGTAGGCGCCAAGCACAAATCTACGACGTAATCAGCAGTGATATGCATTTGAAACGGCTGTGAGAGCTGCGACTTGTCCACCCCTCATGCTCGTTACCCTCCCACCAAAGGTTTATGATTGATCGACGTGACTCTAGTCACAAGTCATTGTTCAAACATGCCTATCAATGAACAGGACTCATGACGGATAGGATCCTCATCCTTCCTATGATTAAATGTAGTTGGAATTATAAAACTCGTTGTGGTGGGGGATCGTTTATGATGCGGTGGCGATGGTTAGCTCTCATCATTCTTACCGTTTTGTTGGCACCTACGCTTGTCTTTGCTTTTTATAGAAACCCGGTTAATTCACAACCCGGCTTCACCCATCAGACTGAACTACAAGCCGATGACACGCTAGCCGGTAAAATCCTCTACGATGGCGCTCGAATCATTCGTGGCTCACCGGTTGTCGGTGATCTTGATGGTAATCCGAGCAACGGTCTAGAGATTGTTATTGGCGATCGCAATGGAAAACTCTTTGCACTGCGTCAAGATGGGACAGTACTTTGGACAACTCAAGTCGCAACATGCAGTGTTACCGGCGATGATAGCCTCTTGAATGGTGCACCAGCGCTCTTCGATCTTGATCCGACCCGCCCGGGCCTTGAAGTTATTGTAGGATACGGCAAAATAATGGCAGATCAAAGTTGTCCGGGTGGAATTCGGGCATATTCATCGACTGGACAGCCACTATGGCATTATCAAATTCCGATCAGTCCGATAAGCTTCCAGTCAGGTGTATTTAGCACACCTTCTGTCACAGATGTTGATGGGAACGGTGATATTATTATCGTTGCCGGTTCTGCTGACCTTTACTTACACGTTTTAAACAAAGACGGCTCACTGCGCTGGAAATATTTCGCAATGGACTCCATCTGGTCATCACCAGCCTTTGCTGATGTAAACGGTGATGGCCGGAAGGATATTATTGTTGGCACCGACTTCACACCGGGCTTGGTATGTAATCCGAATAGTATTACACCTTTTCCAGAAACCAATTCCTACTACGAAAGTGCCAAAGGTTTCTTGTACGCCTTTCCGGCTGACCCAACCTTCGTTGCCGATCCAATCTACTGTGCACGAGATGGCGGAAAAGTAATAGGGTTTGGCAAAGGCTTCTTGTGGGCAGTTCGTTTTGATCAAGCTATTTACTCATCACCGGCTGTAGCCGATCTAGATGGGGATGATCAGCTTGAGGTGATTGTTGGCAGTGGGTGTTTTTACGGCGGCGATCCGAGACCGGGCAAGTGGGTCAAAATCTTCAACGCTGCGAATGGCACAGAAAAGATGACCCTCAACGCACCCGAATGCGTCGCCTCAGCGCCTGCTATTGGCGATATTACCGGTGATGGTCAACTAGAAATCGTTGCAGCAGTCGCGTCAGGCGGTTCAGTAAACCCCCCGACACCAATACCTTCGACCGGCGGGCGCCTCGTGGCGTGGCGCCACAATAATCCTAACCCGATCTGGAATATCGTGGTGCGGGGGGCGACGCAAGAACAGGCCGACATGTCAGAACCGTTTAACAATCCGCTGATTGCTGACATCGACGGCAATGGTTCACACGAAGTGATCATTGTGGTACAGAATTCGGTTATGATCTACAACGGTGCCGGGCAAGAGTTGACACCGAGTTGTCCAACCGGTGGGCTAGAGGCACAAAATTGCTGGTTTAGCGGTAAAAAGTCAATGTTTATGTGGATGCCAATCCGCAATACGCCAGCGATTGCTGATATTGACAACGACGGTAAACTTGAGATCGTAGTTGGTGGATCGCACACAAGTTATGATAATGCCGCAGCTCAGCAAAAGGCTGTTATCTACGTCTGGCGCGATATTGAGCAGGCAATTAGCAGCAGCGCCGGCCCATACCAAGCCTACAGTGCGCCATGGCCACAATTCCAACGCGACCCGGCTCACAATGGATTGTTACTTGCACGCAAACCGCAGGTTAGAACGAACGCTATTCACACACTCACTGATGGTTCACAGCCTCATTCCTACCAGCTTACCCTTTCTTCAAACGACGGCACACCGATGAGCGTCACTGTAAGCGAGGATGATCCGCACGATATTCTGCAACTGAGTAGCCACACTCTTGTGCTGACCAGTACCCCGTCTTCGCTGACAGTTACGGTGGATCCAACTGGAAAGACAAATGGAGTGTACAATGCCCAAATTAACCTGAACAGCAACGGTGTACCTGAGGTGAGAGTATCGGTAACTGTGCGTGTCGTCGATAAGGTCTTTACCACGTTTGTGCCATTGGCGCTGCGGTAAATGCTGCCTTAACCTTGGATAACGACAAGGTTGATCCCCTTCCTTCTATAATGAGGGAGGGGATTTTGAGCAACAGAGGAACCACAGTGTGCTCAGCACTCCTCTGGTGTACGGAGAATGGTCACATAGTACTCGTATGGCTCCTCACATATCTGCCAGCTTGCTTCTTTTGGTCACGCTCTCAATCAACATATCTGAACATCACTGAGTGAGATTTCTGAGCTATAATGTCTGGGAAGGGATTTAGTCGCCAGCCTGAGAGAAGCACGACCTGCTAACCGCCTCATTGTTAACGTAGCGAAAAACAATCCTCATTTACGTCCACGGCACTGCTGTGAAATGTTCGCGAGAGAGATTGGCTAGGCAAAGACATGTTTAAGGTGATTGAACAAGAAACAGTAGCACTCGTCTCAGTGATGTCTCAATTATAGTTAGGTTGGGGTAGGCGTAGATTTCTTCATTTGGTCTGTTAGAGACTCTACAAGCTTAGCAGATATGTGCTCATTCACCCACCTCATTACCGGCGGCGCAGGATTTATCGGCTGCAATCTGGCCGATTACCTGCTGCGCAACGGCGAATCGGTCACTATTGTTGATAACCTTAGCCGGCCACGCACACCGCTCAATCTGGCGTGGCTACAAGAGCGGTACGGTGACCGATTGCGCTTTGTGCAGGCGGATATTCGTGATGCTGCGGCAATGCAGGCGGTGATTCCCGGCCATCGCATCGTCTATCATCTTGCCGGCCAAGTCGCGGTCACTACCTCGGTGAAGGATCCGCGCAGCGATTTTGAGATCAATGCGCTAGGTACGCTCAACATTCTCGAAGCAGCCCGTCTTGCCCTTAAACCGCCGATTGTCTTTTTTGCTTCGACCAACAAAGTCTACGGTGGGATGGAGACGGTTACCGTGGTGGAAGAGGCGACACGCTACCGTTACCGCGATTTAGTTAACGGCGTCCCTGAGCATCAGTTGCTCGATTTTCATTCGCCGTATGGTTGTAGTAAAGGCGCCGCCGACCAGTATGTGCGTGATTACGCCCGCATTTATGGCATACAGACGGTCGTCTTCCGCCAGTCATGCATCTATGGCCCGCGCCAGTTCGGGGTCGAAGATCAAGGCTGGGCCGCTCATTTCGCAATTGCTGCGCTGCTCAATCGACCGATCACAATCTACGGCGATGGCAAGCAGGTGCGCGATATGCTGTACGTCGATGATCTGATCGCAGCGTATATGGCTGCGCTTGAGCGGATCGATCAGGTGAGCGGCCATATCTATAATATCGGCGGCGGCCCCCACAATGCCTTGTCGATTTGGGCAGAGTTCGGCCCGGTGCTGAGCCGTTTGGTTGGTCGAGAGATTACAGTGCGCTACGGCGATTGGCGCCCCGGCGACCAGCCGGTCTACATTAGTGATATTACGTTGGCCAAGCAGGAATTGGGGTGGGAACCGCGGGTTTCAGTCTACGAGGGTATCGAGCGCATGGTGGGCTGGATCCGCGATAACCTGCCTTTGTTCCGCTAGAGCTTGGCCCGGCGCTTTGTCCTACGGTTGTGGAGTGCGGTAGTACCTTGCCACACGCTTAAAGTTTGGCGCGACGCTTGGTATCGCGGTTGTGGAATACGGTATATATTAGCGCTACCTATTGCGTCAGCGCTGAAGGGGTTGATGTGGAGTGCGGCAGTGACACTGCCGCACTTTCATAGGAGAATCCTACAATGACTGCTCACGGCCCGATCATCGTCAATCCGCGCGACGATGAACCGCTCGCGGCAGCAGTTGCGCGCGCATTGAGCGGCCCAGCTATCGATCATCACCAGTTCGCTACGCTGAGCGAATTGCTGGCCCGCGATGCGTATCTGGCCGGGCAAGTCAATATCTTGCATGCGACATGGGCAATTACTCCGCCGCCGGCTCACACCTTGCTCGCCCGCTTGCGCCGCCGGCTAGCGTGGTGGCTGGTGGGGCCGGAATTGGCCCAGATTAATGAAACCCACGCTACGCTGACCCGTATTGTCGAGAGCTTGATTGCTCATCTCGACGCCGAACGGTTGGCTCGGCAGACCTTGGCCGAGCGTGTAACCGCGCTAGAGGAGTAGCCTGCATTAAGGCAATGTGCGTGGGGCACAGCGGTGCTGTGCCCTTCCGCACTTTTGATGTCTATGGAAACTCACCTCGTTTGGCATTCAACCTTTGCTTCACCTACCGGCTATAGCAGTTCGTCGCAAGCGCTTGTGGCTGCGCTGACCGATACCGGTTTGCCGGTGCGACCACTCTATCTCTTCGACACCGACGCCGCCGAGCAGGTGTACGGCGCGATCCCGCCGCTCATTCGCTCGCTGCAACGGTTGCCGATCCGGCTCGATGTGCCGCAAGTGGTGTATGGCCGCGGTGAGCTGTTTTGCAAGAATAGCGGAGCGTACCGCATCGGTTTTACCATGCTCGAAACCGACCGCCTGCCGACGCACTGGGTTGAGCAGGCCAACCTTATGGATGAAGTCTGGACGCCAACGGCGTGGGGGCGGGAGGTGTTTCTCGCGAGTGGCGTGACTCGTCCGGTGTATGTGGTTCCGTTGGGTGTTGATCTTGCGGTCTTTACCCCCGGTCCGTCGCGATCTGACCTCACTGATCGTACAGTCTTTCTTTCAGTCTTCGAGTGGAGCAGGCGCAAAGGTTGGGATGTGTTGCTCGCGGCGTATCGAGCGGCGTTCCAGCCAACCGATTCGGTCGTGCTGGTATTGAAAATTGACCATCGTGCTGCCGGCAACCCGCTACGCGAATTGGCGGCGGCGCTCGGTGAGCAGGCACCGCCGGTAGCAGTGCTCTATAACCAGACCTTTAGCTCGGCGCGCATGGCCGAACTCTACCGCAGCGCTGATTGCTTTGTCTTGCCTAGCCGGGGCGAGGGGTGGGGAATGCCGGCATTAGAAGCAATGGCGTGCGGGGTGCCGGTGATTGCCACAGCGTGGAGTGGAACGACCGCGTTTCTCAACGAGTCGTGCGGCTATCCGCTGCCGATCCGTGGCTTGACACCAACCGGTGTGCAAAGTGGCCCTTACGCCGGTGCGCAGTGGGCCGAGCCAGACGTTGATGCACTGGTGGAGTTGTTGCGACGGGTGCATCGCCAGCGCGACGAGGCGCGCGCGCTAGGGGCGCAAGCTGCTATCTGTGCTCGTGAGTGGCCTTGGCAGCGTAGTGCGCAGACGATCCTTGCCCGGTTGCACGCAATCGGATAAACGCAAAGGCGCCGAGGTCGCGAAGGAAGCTAAGAATTTCTGGAAATTGGCCATAAGCGCACGAACGTCTTTACCAAAAAACCTTAGCGCTCTTTGCGTTCTTCGCACCTTTGCGTTAAACCCTCTGCGCCTTTTACTTGGTGGCGGCGTCGAGTGCCTCTCCTACCCGCAGCACTTCGGCGAGGGTATTGTAGAAGTGGGGCGCGATGCGCACGCCAGCGCCGCGCGGCGTCACCACAATCCCCGCCTCGTTGAGCCGGTGGGAGACGGCGTTAGGATTATCAACCAGCGCCACTACAATCCCGCTGCGGTGTTCAGGGGCAGTATCGGCAGCTAGTTGGTAGCCGCGTTCGCGCAGATCGTCGATCAGCGCTGCTACCAGTGTGTTAATTTGGCGCTCAATCCACTCAATCCCCACCTCTTGCAGCATCGTGACTGCGGCAAGCAGCGCCAGATTATTAGCCACATTCGGCGTCCCCAGCGTAAATCGCTCGGCGGTTTCGGGTAGGGTCAGATTGTAATCGAGATAGTTCTGTCCGCTCACGCTGCTGGCAGCGCCGACATACGCCCCCGGCACAAGATCGCGGATCAGTTCGCGCCGCACGTACAAAAAGCCGCTCCCCGGCGTTGACAGCAGCCATTTCTGTGAACCGCAGGCCAGCATATCGATGTGCCACGCCTGCACATCGAGCGGAAAGGCGCCAAGAGTCTGGATCGCATCGACCACGAAATAGATCCCGCGCTCGCGGCAAATCTGGCCCACCGCGGCCAGATCGTTGCGAAAGCCGGTAGCAAACATCGCTGTGCTGAGGGCAATCACGCGGGTGCGATGATCGATCCGGCGCACGAGCAGGTCAAGGTCAAGCCCACCTTTGTGCTGCGGCACCACTTTCACCAGCACACCCCGGTACGCTAACTGCTGCCATGGGTACACATTGGCCGGGTAGTCACCATCGAGCACCAGCACATTATCACCGGGTCGCAGCGGCAAACTGACGGCGGCGGTATTGATGCCAGCGGCAGTGTTGGGCATCAGTACGATCTCATCGGGCGAGGCCGCGTTGATGAGGCGGGCTAGTCGCTGCTTCAGCTCGGCAAACTGGGCCATCACCTGCGGAAAGACGGCCAGAAACGGCTCGCGGGCGGCACGGTCGAGATAGGCTTGCACGGCAGCCTGCACCCGTCGACTGATCGGCGAGACGGCGGCGTGACTGAGAAAGGCGTAGCGTTCGGTAATTGGAAACTCGGCGCGATAAGCAGTAACATCGATGGTCATGCAGTTGATCCCTCAAGAAAATCGGTCAGAATAGCGTGATACTCGTGTGGACGTTCGAGCATCGGCAGATGGCCGCACTGCTCGATCCAGACTAGCCGGCAGCGCGGGATACGGGCAGCGGCGACCGGTGCTCCCGGTGGCGGCATAATCTGGTCGTGACGACAGGCGATGATCAAGCTCGGTGCGCGCACGGCAGCCAGCGCAGCGCTGATCGTTGGGCTACCGGCACCGCGCGCCGTCTCAAGCGCGGTGCGCTGTTCCATCGCCAAGAAATCGGCAAACGTCTCGCGGAGGATGGCGTGATCGGTGGGGAGCCGGTAGAAGAAGCGATTGCCGACCAGCCGCATAATTGGCTGCACGTCGAGCATCCATGGGCGGCGTAAGGCTAGCCACAGCGCCATCAGGTGGTGAATCGAAGCCACTACCCGTCGCTCGCGTTCGTCGCGGAAGGTGCTAAAGCTGGTAAGGACGAGGCGCGTCACCCGCTCAGGGTAACGTGCGGCCACATGCACGGCAACCGCTGCGCAGAGCGAATGACCATTGAGAGCGAATTGCTCGACGCCGAGCGCATCGGCAAACGCGATCACCCAATCGGCCAGCCGTTCCAACGAGAGGCGTCCGCTCAGCGGAGGCGACGAACCAAAGCCGGGTAGATCAGGCGCAATTAGGGTGTAGCGATCAGCCAGATCGCGGAGGGTGTAGTGCCAGAGCCGTGAGGAACCACCCCATCCGTGCAAGAGGAGCAGCGGGGTACCCTGCCCAGCACGGCGAAAACTGGTGCGTAATCCGGCCACTGAGGTTTCAGCATTCGATGCAGCAAGTGTCGCCATAGACATGCCCCTTCGCACGGAAATTCTGCCGATATGATACCAGATTCGTGGTGAATGGTGCATAGCGCTTTCTGTCACTGCGCAGATGTACAGCGCCTCGCCGAGACTGCACGACATAACGTTACGCCCCCCACCCCCGGCCCGACAGGCCCCCCACCCCCGGCCCGACAGGCC
>NZ_CALLJH010000037.1:0-19068 GCF_938091255.1 uncultured Chloroflexus sp. | reverse complement strand
GTGGGGGCGACAAGAGGGGGCCGGGGGTGGGGGGATGCGCCCCTTGCCCCCCTCTCCCACAAGGGGATGGCCCCCTCTCCCCTCGTGGGGGAAGGCCCGGCAGGCCGTCGCTATCGCTCCCTGAGGAAGCCGGCTCTCTGCTAAACCCTACCGGAAGATCACCGGTATAAAGACCCGATTCGGCCCGTTGAGCGGCAATGGCCCAATCGTGCGCGTATTGCCGGCGGCGTCGCGGGCCGTGATGTAGATGCGGTGCGGGCCGGGCACACTTAGCGACGCGATATAGCGCCACTGGTCGCCTTGCAAATCGGCGGCCCCGTTTTCAACCAATCCATCAGGCCGCTCTATCCGCACAGTGATGGCCGTGACCCCTACCGCGTCAGCATACGTCCCGCCGATCAAGACCTTCCCTACCGACAGCGGGGAGGCGGGCGGCAGCAACCCGCCAATGACGGTGGGCGCAACCGTGTCGATCACGTAGTCGAATTGGCGAGCCGGGCCGCGATTGCCGGCGAGGTCGATCGGTGTCAGCCGCACTTGCTGCGCCGCCTGCATCACTCCCGCGCGAATGGGTAGGGCGTAACTCCAGTTGTCGTTCTCGTCAACCCATACCTCGTCGCATTGGAAACCACGCCCATCCTGTTGGTTGACACAGATTTCCACTGCCCACGCCTGTCGGTCATCTTGCACCCGGCCATCGAGCTGCACCGTGCCCACGCCAACCGATCCTATACCCAAGCGCGCAACGCTCGCATCGCTCAAGATCAGGCGCGGCGCATTCGTATCCACGATCAGATCAACCGGATCGCTCCAATCGCTGGTCTGGCCGCCGGCATCGGTAGCGCGCACGCGTATCGTCACTGCTGTGCCGCCGGCTGGATTGCCGATGTTGACCGCGCATTGCCACTCGCCATCATCAGGAGTGGGGTCGGTGCAGGTAGTGATCGTGGGCGCAGCCGTTCCGACCTTTACCTCGACATCGATCTGCGGCACATCCGATTCGTCCCCCGCTTCACCAATCACCGTTACGAGACCGGGTTTGACGTAGGAAGATGGATTGCTGATAGCCACGTATGTTGGTGGCTCGATATCGACCGGATGGTCAACGAAGAACCAGTCGAGCGCACCATCAAAGCCGGTGGTGTCATCGTGGAAGGAGATGTCCACGGTGGCCCAGTCTTCGTCTTCACCGGCGTCGCGCGCGATTTGACGATCGACCACGCCGGTGAAGGTGGCTGTGCCGCTGGTGCTGGGGGCGATGGTTCCCAAGTTGATGAACTGTTCATAGTAGGAGCCATCCGGCCCGCTCACCAGCGTGCCGCCCGGTAATCGCAGCGATCCCCAATTGACAATCCACGCCTGCACATTGGTTGCTGGCGCTTCGCCCACATTTTCGTAGTGGATCGTGTAAGTGATGATCTGCCCTTCAAATAACGGCGGGTGATAGTTGTCGATCTCCATCAGGTTCTTACTCGCAACATGGGTATTGGTATCGAGCAGCAGCCCTTGGTCATCAATGAGTTCGTCGGTGAAAATCGAATAGATTGCGCCTACCGGTGTCGCGGTGATGCGGAAGCGCACGTCGGCGATGAGCTGACCTGCACTGGGGCATACACCGGGGCCGAGATTATCCCACGTGATGACGTTCGTTAGCTTGACTTGGTTGCTGATAGTTTCGCTGCTACGGCTGTTGAGCACGTGCGGGCTGGTGAGCGGGTTATTGGCCGGCATCACCGCCCACGTGCGCAGGCTGTCTTCTTCGGTAGCGTAGGCCACGATGCTAACCGGCGTTGTGGCTGGACTAGCGATGCCGAGCACCGCAAACGGCAGGTAGGCCTCGAACAGATCGGGTTGGGCAGCGTCAACCCACGCCTGCCATGCCCCGCTCACCGCCATCCATGCAGCGCCGTTCCAACGCAGCAGGCTGATAGTCTGTGCGTCATCGACCCGCAGCAGGTAATCGGGGGCAAAGGTGCCGGGGAAACGCAGATCGGGCTGGCCGGCTGGCATCCCTTGCGTATAGACCGCCGGTGCGCCGCCGGTAGCGGTATCGAGGTAGAGGTACAAATCCTCGCTGGCGCCCCAGATGGCGCCGCGCCATGCCACCCGCAACGCGCGATCATCCCAGCTCGCATAGAGCCGTTGCACGTCGCGGGTTGCGGCTAGTTCGCTGGCGCGGCGGGCCAAGGCGCTGTTTTGACCGACCAATGCGCACGCTCCATCGAGCCAGCCGGTGACAATCGCTCGCTCCGGCATTGTGAAGCCGGTTTGCGACACGGCATCAGGGGTGAGCGGTGTATCGTAGATGATTGGCCCAAAGGTTTGAATGCGTTGGTTGCCATTGGCATCTCGCTGCACCAGATGCGCGTAGAGGACGCTGCCTTCGGGCGGCGTAGGCAGATCATGGCTGCTGGGACCAGCACCATACGCGGTCAGGCTAGCCAGATTCGGCTCGCGATTGGTGCTCCAACCGGCAAGGAAGGTGACCGGACCAGCATTGTCACTTCCGGCAGCCCACTCCATCCGTAAACCGCCAACAGTGCGCACGGTGTCACCCTCATTTAAGGTTGTGCCACCGATCACGCGCAATGTCGCCGTCTGCGCCGCTGGCGGGCGCACATCCACGACCATCGGTTGCGCCACTGCGGTAATCGTCCGCCCGGCAGCATCTGTCGCCCGCAGATCCATCGTGAATGACCAATGATCGAGATCGTTGGCCGGTTGGTTGAGCGGCGCCCACCAGCGCCCGCTGACGGCCGGATCAGGAGCAGCATCGATCCACGCCACACCATCGAACGAGGCTTGCACACTCGTGATTACGCCGGTATCGGTCACCTGAAGGGGTAGGGCCAGTGTATCACTCAACGTCGTAGCCGTGGTCAAGACTGACGTGGCAAAGCTGATCGCGGTAGGTGCTGCCGTATCGACCAAGAGCGTGATCTGGCGGGTAGCGAGACGGTTGCTCTGATCGGTGACTTGTACGTCCAGCGCGTAGCGACCCTCTGCCGGCGGTGTCCACGCGGTCGAGAAGGAGCCGGTTAGATCGCCAGACCACACTTGCTCGAAGATCAAGCCGCCATCCACCAACACCCGCACCCGACCCAAGCCGGCATCAGCCCGCGCATTGCCGGCCACCGTGATCGGGGCAAACGTTGTGAGGACATTGCCGGTTGGCGAGGTGACGAGCAGATCAACCGCCGGCGCGGGTGGCGTGATCGGCTGCGGTGTGCCGCTGCCAGAGCGGCCTAGTGTATCTTGGGCGGTTGCAGTGGCGGTGTAGGTGCTATGCCCCGCGACAACATAGGTCACATCGCGCCCGTGAAGCAGCCGCAATTCATTGCTGAGCCGGCGCCACGCCGGGGGCTGGTAATAGACGAGAGTGTCGGTCTGTTCGAGGATCGTGCCGCTGGGCGGCGGGCAGGCTAACGTCGCGCTGGCAAGGTTGATGTCACGGGCTTGGCAAGTGATGGTGGTGCGTGCCAACGCACCGCTGCCCTGCTGGACTACCGTCACTGTCACCTGCGGTGCGCGCAGGTCAACCATGCCCCGCCAGACGATCTCGCCTGCCGGATCGACGGTGCGATTACCGAGCGCGTCGGCGGCACGCAGCGCCAGCGCATACATCCCGTCGAGGGTATTCGGGACGGGCAGACTCCACGTACTCGCGGCAGCGCCGGGTGCGGCGAGGGTGACGCTCTGCCACGCAAGATCCGCCGCGGCGCGCAGATGCGCAACTTCGTCGGCAGCGAGCGCGTAGCCGTACAGATAGACCTCATCGAGCTGGCCAGCGAACCCGCCTAGCCGCGCTTCGGCGGCGGGTAGCGTGCCGGCGGCGCAGGGAGTGCTGGCTACCGCCGCGCCATCGCCGTAGACGGCTAATGTCGCGCCGTCATAAGCCAAGGCGAGGTGCCGCCAACCCGTGCCGGCCAGCGTAAACGCGAGCGAGCACGCGCCGCTGTTACCGCGTAGTTGGGCGCTGGTGGTGGTGAGTTCGACGTGCCCGGCTTGGCCGGCTTGGCCGCGCTCAAACACCCTGCCAGAACCGTTGAGCCACGCCGCGACACTGAAGCTCGCGCGATCACCGAACCGGTCAGCAATGGTGAGGGTTTGCGCGCCGCTGAGATTGATCCCTTGCCCCACCCGGCCACTCGCAATGACCTGCGGGCAATTCACACCGCTACAGGTCGCGATCAGCGCCGCATCCACCGCGTTGGCAAACGCTTCGCTCCCTGCCGGTTCATCAAACGGCAGCCGCACCGCCGCGCCGGTTAGCGCATCGGCCTGCTCAAGCGGTATCCACACCGCTTCCAGCGTCTGCACCCCGCTTGCCACCGTGCCGGTGTCGGTCACGATGCCGGTCAGCGTGAGCGCAGCAGTGATGCGCTCGCCGGGATCGGTTGCCAATGTAATGGCCGGTGGCGTCGCGTCAAGCCTCAGCAAAGTAGGCCGCTCGACGATACGTACATTGCCGGCCAGATCGGCAGCGCGCAACGTAACGGTATACACGCCGGTCGGCGGCGTTACCCGCCCATCAAGCCCACCGCCGGTGGTGAGGCGGTAGTTGTGCTGCCACGTTCCCCCGGTCGCCGTCACCTCTTGAGCAAGGCTCGTCACCGCATCGGCGCTGGCCGGCAGCAACTCAAGCGTGAGTTGCGAACTGCCGCTAGCTGCATCGTTCAGGGTGCCGGTGAAGGGGAAGACCCAGCCGCCGCGAGCATCAAGCATAGGACGGACGATAGCCGATGGCACATCGGGAGCTATTGCCAGCGCTGGCGGGGTACGATCAACCAAGAACGTAACCGGCGCGCTTGGCGCACTTTGGTTGCCGGCGGCGTCACGGGCGCGCACACGCAGGGTATGCGCCCCTTCTGCCAAGCCGCCAACATCAATCGTCGCGGCCCACGTCGCTCCCGGCGGCACTGCCTGCCACGCGCCGTTATCCAAGCTGATTTCAACCAGTTCGATAGGATTCGCATCGGTAATCACCCCGCTCACCACCAGACCGCTATTCACGTTGGCTGCCGGCACGTAGCCGCCATCAACCAGCGAAAGGATGCTTGCCACCGGCGGTGTGTTGTCAACCACCAAGCGTAATGGTGTGGGCAGCGTACCGCTATCAAGCAAACCAGACTCCTCGCCAACCAACTCGGCCTGCACCGACCCGATCTGCGCGCCGCCGCCGCTCAACCCTGCCGGCGCGACGACGCACGGCTGGCTAGCGGCGCACGCTAGCGCCGCGCTCACGCCTGCAGGAGCGTCAACTAGCCACGCAAAGCGTTGCGGGCTGCCCAATAACCGGTTCTGCTTATCAACGGCCTGATAGATCAGATGAGCACGACCGGCGATGCGCGCGCCAGCGGCAACCACAAAGTGATCGGCAGCGGCAGCTACAGTTGGACTGGTTAGCGCAGCATCGCCATCCGAGAGCAATGGCGCCTCGTCGAGCACCGCCGTCCCAGTTAGCAGGCGGCCCATCACTGAACCGTTGCGCAGGTAGACTAGCAAAGCCCGCCCGAAGGCCGCGCTGTAGGCCAGCGCTGGCGCAGTCTCATCGCCGGATGTGGCAGTGACTTGGACGGGAGCAGACGCACCGCCATCGTCGATCCGCACCAGCCAAATATCGCGTTGCGATGCCGAACCGCGTTCGTAGGCAATCAGATAGTTCGCGCCGGCGGCGACGACTGCCACCGCGCTGCCAGTCTGCGCATTGCTATCAAGCGCCAGCAGCGAACCGACGACAGTGCCATTCGCAGCAACGCGCTGCGCACGCACGACGCCATTGTCAATCCATGCCACAACAACATCACTCCCGTTGCTCGCCACTGCCGGCGCAGTCCCGTTACCAAGATCGACCGGCGTCGAAATGGTACTGCCGGCAACACGAGCCGCGCGAATGGTGCCGCCGCTTTGCCACACCACAAGGCATGCACTGCTCAGACAAGCTACGGTCGGCTGCGTCCCGGTGCCAACATTGACCGGCGTCGGTAGGGTGTTCGGCTGAGTAGCGAAGAGCTGGACTTGGCCACCGCTCGCCGTCACTAGCGCGTATGGTGCTGCGGCGCCGGGAGCGGCCGCCACTGCTACCGCGCTTACATCGGCTCCGGCCCGTTCAACAAAGGCCGGTTGCACCCAGCGCGCGGTGGGATTCCCGCCCAAACTGTACTGCGTGATCGCGTCGAGCACGAATGGCCCTTCTGGCGTACCAGCCGGGATCGTGAGATTGGTGACAAAGCTCTGTTCTTGCCCCGGCAGCAACTCGAACGACTGCGCCGGGAAACTAGTCAGCGGCGTATTCAGCCATACTGTCCCCCGCAGCGGACGACCATCGGGCGGCAAGTAGCGTAACGTGACCGTATAGACCAGCGATTGGCCGGGCCGCACGACGAGGTTGTCATCATTCACCACATGGAACACGCCAATCGGCGCTTGTGGTGCTGTAAGTGTAGAAGGGGTACTAGCCAGCTCTATTGCTGCCAACGTCGCTAAGCCCGGTTGCATGCTCACTTCAGCCGCCGGTAGCGCGCGGGTGAACAGCCGAGCATGAGCGAGCACACCCACAAACCGTTGCGGGATATGCTGGCGATCACCGAGTCGCAATTCATTCTGCGACCAATCAACATCGCCGATCGCACCAGCACCGTTGTAGGTATGCACCGCCGTACCGTTGAGATAGGTCGTTACGACACCCCGATTGTAGGTCACTGTTACATGCGTCCACTGATTGAGCGGCGCCACCGCCCCGGTGTTGATCCACGTCCAACCGGGATTGGCGTTGGCAAAGGCCCACTGAATGGTGCCATCGGGGAAGCGCGCAACTTCATACTCGCCTTCGCGGTTGATCAATATGCCGTTAGCGTTGGCGGTAGGATAGATCCACACCGCAAAGGTCATCTCATCCGCCATGCGGAACCGCTCATCGCTGATGACCAAAAACTGATTGCCGTCGAAGCTTGTGCCGGTGCGTCCGGCCATCGTCACCCCGGTGGCGGGACAAGCCCCTGCCGGGCAGTTAAACCCCATCCCGCCAAATGCGTCGGCAAAGGTCGTGGCAAGCGGCCACGCGCCGAGACGCGAACGCGCCGCTACCGAACCGCTTTGATTGAGCCAGACGGCATCAGATGCGCCATCGCCGCGCGAATCAGCCGCCAGCGGGCTGGTACGGATCAGCAAAAGCCGCCCGCTTACCGTCACCAACTGGCCGTTCACCTCTTGCGCATCGCTGAGGCCATCGCCATCGGTGTCTACGCGGGTCGGGTCAGTGCCCCAGCGCGCCTCAACCAGATCGCTCAAGCCATCGCCATCGGTATCGGCCAGCCGCGGATTGAAGCGCATCCCTTCGTTAGCGCGTTGTAGCTCAAAGGCGTCGCTCAAGCCATCGCCATCGGCATCCCACGTGCTCTCGTTGGGATCGACTTCGCGGCGAAGACCATCAAAGTCGGCGTCGGGCAATGGTGGGAACGACACACTCCCACCCCAATCCATCCGTACAAACTCATCCAGCGTCGACGGAAAGACATCGAACACCACGCTCTCGGCCAAGCGCGTATTATAGCGTT
Source organism: uncultured Chloroflexus sp. (assembly GCF_938091255.1). Classification (NCBI taxonomy): domain Bacteria; kingdom Bacillati; phylum Chloroflexota; class Chloroflexia; order Chloroflexales; family Chloroflexaceae; genus Chloroflexus; species uncultured Chloroflexus sp. The sequence goes on along the minus strand of NZ_CALLJH010000037.1, from coordinate 11,512 downwards.
GCACACCATCATACGCCCCGCACCAGAGGAAGATACACCGCTTGTAGGGCAAATTAAAGGCCGTATTCATCCATAGCGCCGTCGAACGGTTGATCCCCGCCGGGAAGGAGAAATCAACAAAACGCGGATATGAGTCTTGGATCGGTGGCCAACTGGGCCAAACATCGAGATTCTGCTCGTAGGTAGCCAACGCAGCCGCGCCGGAGACGCGCTGACGAGCTTGCCAGTCATTCCACGGGTTGCCAAACCAACGATTGCCAATCCGGTTTGGATTCCACGCTAGATTCGGGTAAATGGTCGCGCTAAAGCGAAGCGGGTTCCACGCCGTCATACCTGCCGCCGGATGAACCAGTCCCAAACTCGTGTCACCTACTGTTGGGCGCACGGTCAAATAGCGCGACTCGTCAACGATAAAGCGCGCGATCTGTTGGAACAGCCACGATGAGAATGATGTCGCGCGGCCTAAAATCAGCGAGAGAATCACCGACAGCACCGCGTCGAGAATGGTAATGACGGCCACAATGATAAAGCCGACTTTAGGAATGAAGGTCAGCGCGGTCAAGAACACGATCCACGCAACCTGCAAGACCGTCGCAATGATCAGTTGGGCCAACGCTACACCCGACAACTGGTTCGAGACCGCTTCGTAGATCGCTAAGCCAATTGTCGCCACGACCAGCACCCCGCCCACAAAGATCGTGAGCGCCGCCGAAGCCGCCGTAATCTTCTGCAAGCCGAATTTGGCGATCAGGATAAGATCAATGCCGTTTTTTACAATTGTGGCAATCGATGACGTAACGTGTGAAATTAGCTCCATCCCACCGGTCAATAGCCAGCGATTGAGTTCGGGCGAAATCTGCCCGAGCTGAGCCGTTGCCGCCAAGATTAAACCAGTCACCAGTGCAGCTACGATTGCGCCATGGAGCGCGTCTTTCGCTTTCGCCTTGAAACTGGTCATGAACTTGCTCGAAACTGCATACGCCGTCGCTGCACCGCGAACTGAGCTAATTGCTAGTGACTTTACAACACCGCCGATCATTTTCAACACCGTGTTGGTGTCTGTCCCCTGCGCTGGTCCTAGAGCTGCAATTGCATACTTAAGCGCACCTGTCCCTTGCGCTGCCAACGCGGTGTTGCTCTGAGCCAACGACGTATCGGGACTGGCAACGTCAATCATTAGACGCTGCTCGCCATTGGCCACCAACGCCATCACGCCTTGGATCAGCACGGCAAGATAATTGCGCAACAACACAAGCTGGCCTTCGCGCGTCTCTTCGTCGGTGCTGGCTTGGTCGCGATGCCGTTCGATGAAGCGTTGCACCGTCTGCTCTGGCGATAAGGTGCGCCAATCACCGCCGGAAAACTCATAGCCGGTCATGCTCAGATAATTGGCCGTCTGCACCAACACCGCATTCTGGCCGCTGGTCGCCAGATTCATGGTCAAGACGGTATCTGACCACGTGGCATTGCTGCCCAAGCTGTCAAAGTTGAGAGCGCGGAAGGTCTCACTGCGCAGATGGAGAATCAACGGCTGGGTATAAGCCGGTATCTGCGCCAACAAATTGCGGTTGAGCGTGGCCGCGTCACGTGCCATACTGAGCGTATCGCTGCGCGTATATGCGCTGGCGAGGAAGATATTCGGCAAGTTCCAACGTTCTTGGGCCGGTACGCTGCCATTGCTCAGGCGATGGAAACGATTGGCCAGCGTCGCTGGGGAGAGATCAGCCCGCGCACGCATAAAACTCTGGTTTAACCCGTTGATCAGGGCCAAGAGTGCATCATCGCGCGCAACCGCATCACCTTGCGCTTGAGGATCGGCTACGACCAACGCACCCACCACGCCGTGCTCTTCACGCACCTGCATACCGGTTAGCAGCCACGATTCAGTGTCATAGACATGAATCAGACCGGGTTGGTCAAAGCCATCAACGTCATTTTTCATCTGCACGGCCCACACTAACCGCACGCGGTGAGCATTGCCCCACGCCGCTGCGCCTCGATAGAGCATCCGGCCCGAAAACGCCACCCGCTCGCCGGTCTGATTATCGGTGACCAGACTGAGCGGTACGTAAGCGACGATGGTACTGGCATCAGACTGACGCAAGGTAATGCCTTGGGCGCTCAATAACGGTGACGAGAGGTTGCCATTGCCGTTGTCGGTATACGGCGGCAATGTAGCGAATGAATTGGCCGGAATCGAAATTTCGAGCAACGGCAGCAGTTGGATGTCATCAGTAGTATTGTTACGATCCTGTACCTGCCCGGCGCTATCGTTTGGCCAATCGAAACGGCTTTGCGCATACCATAGTTGACGTACATTTTGTGGGCGCACCTGAAAATCTACCGCTACCAGCCGATCGACGCTCAGGTTATCGAATTTGAGCCACAGCGCACGATCACCGCGAAACGCACCGCGATCGCCTGAGTGTGTCAACGGCGAAAGATCGAGTCGGTCGGGTACGCCATCGTTATCGTCATCGTAGTCAAACGCATCGGGTATGCCATCGCCATCGTTATCGCGCGCTACCAACAAATTGCCGCTCCGGCCCACTTCAAGACTATCGAGCACGCCATCGCGATTAGTATCCTGTGCCAGCGGATCGAGCCGCCAATCGCGACTGCCATACGAGAACCCCACCGCTTCGGCAAAGTCGCTTAATCCATCACCGTCGGTATCGGCATCAAACGGGCTAGTGCCAAGAAACTGCTCTTGGAAGTCGGTCAAGCCATCACCATCAGTATCACGACCATCATCAACCAGCGCCGCCGGCGTGCTCGTTACCGCCGTCGCAGCCTGCACGGTAAGCGCCGTCAGACGAGCAGGGCCATCGGCAGCCGCTTGCGGGTTGGTTCCGAGCAACATCTCTTGCGCATCACTCAGACCATCGCCATCGCTATCGACCGTTGCATAGCCGCGCGCCTCACTCAACCACACATCGGCCAACAAACGCGCCGCCGCTACATCGGGCGGCAGTTGTGCTTCACTTGACCGTGCAGATGCTAACTCATCTTGCGCTCGACGGCGCTGAACCGTCTGTGCAGCCCCCTCGGCCTGCGTTGCATGCACACGCTGCGCCGTGAGTAACGGGCCACCCACTAGCGCCGCAATCAGCGCCACCGCCAAACCGCCGGCCAGCCGGCGCGAACCGCGCCAGCGGATCAACACGATCACGGCGCCTAAACCAGCCAATAAAGCGCCAATCACCGGCAAAGCCGCATCGCTTGCCCCGCGCAACACCCCTAGCCACTGCTGCCAGAATAACGGCATCTTCAGCGGCAGCGGGCCGAAATCGGCAAAATCCATGGTCAACTGCGCGCGGCTGGCCGGTTGATCGCCACTGGCTGGCAAGACTAAATGCAACACTTGCCGCGCCGGCAAACCGTCAGCAGCGAGCCACAGCTCACCAGAGCCGCGCAAACGGCTATACTCATCCGCCGGACGCAGCTCTATTCCCGGTGGCAAGCGATTCGCTTGCCGCAGCGCTTCCTGCTGCCGTTCACGCAGATAGCGCTCGAGCGCCATCGCATCAATCTGAAAGGCATAGCGCATCACCACACGCCCAGCCACCTGCTCCTCACCTAGCGGCTGCACATCGCGCACCGCGTTCAGATATCCCAACACATCACCGCCGGGTGCAAACAGATCGCCAAGACCGCTATACTCCTCCCATGCCCCCTCGCCTTGGCGCACCCACGTCTGCCCGGCGACAATGCGCAGCGTCACACTGCCCTCACCGGTCTGCACATTCCCGCCCTGCGTCCATAATCGCAGCTCGGTCGTCTCAGCCGGCAGATCGGCCTTACCTTGCAGGTAGATTTCGTGCCGGTCAGGCGGCTGACCAGCATGCACCGGCGAAGCAAGCGGGTCGGCAACAATCGTCGCCGTAGCGTCAAACCGGTAGCTCCCGGCGCTCAGCACGCGCTGCCAAGCAGCGCGAATCGGATCAGGATTCGCCACCGGATGTAAGCGCACCGCAATTAACAACAGAAAGAGGGAAATAAGCGCAACCGAGGCACCAGACGTAGGGAGCGAGAGATGGCGCTGCTGGCGCATAGCGAAACCTCCAAAACATTAGGCAATGATGAACAAGAGTTTTGGAAAACACCATTGTGTGTGAACATACATCGTTTGCGCAACAAAACCATTACAAGACAAACCGTAGGGGCACAGCGTGCTGTGCCCCTATGCCCCTACGACACCACACGCCGTGCCCCTATGCCCCCTACGACACCACACGCTGTGCCCTCGCTGCCCCTCTCAGTAAAGTGTGCTGTGCCCCTACAATACCGACCGATACACCTCGATTACCTGCATAACTAACCGCTCTGGCGCAAACCGTTCACGCAGCGCGCGCCGCCCGCCAGCGATGAGCCGTTCCCGCAACGCTTGATCGTCAAGCACGCGCAGGATCGCCTCAGCCAACGCCTTGGCATCGTTGTACGGGATGAGCAAGCCGTCTTCACCATCACGGATCAGTTCGTTAAGCACTGGAATATTGGTACTAACCACCGGCACCCCTGCCGCCATCCCTTCCAACACCGGCAACCCAAACCCCTCGTAACGCGAGGGAAAAGGCAAAACGGCACTCGCCCGCAAGAGGGCTAGTTTTTGCTCTTCGCTGAGGGTACCGAGAAAATGGAGGTTAGCGGCTACACCCAGCTCGCTAGCTAATCGTTGCAATTCTGCCCGCTGAGCCGGATTGTGGGTAACAAACACGAAGCTCGCCTGCGGATGACGGGCAATAATCGCCGGCATCGCCGCTACCAGCACGTCGTAGCCTTTGCGCGGCGTAAGCTGACCAATGTAGGGAATGATCGGCTGCGAAAACGTTGCCTCAAGTGATGGTGCTGGCCCATCCATAAATGTCATATCGAGCCAGAGTGGTACTACGCTCATCGGTTGGGTGAAGCCGAGTTCACGGAGAACCTGCGCTTCGTGTTGCGAACAGGGGATAAACGCCGCTACATCGCGCAACGGGCGATGAATCGCGTAGTTGCGCCAGTGATCGCGCCACCGCCCGTCGCGCAGACCGCGTGTGATCAGTTGCGGAAGGGTGTAAATGAGCCATTCTGGGTGAATGGTTGATTCGTATGGCCGCTCGCGGTCGGCCACTAGCCAGCGGTCGTGATAAGGGCCAAGCCACGTCCATACCACTGGCACGCCGCGCCGCCGCAGCCAGCGCACCGCTTGCAACGCCAACACGTTACGCGGATGGATCACGTGGGCAATATCAGGCAGCGGCAAGCTCTCTAACGCTGCAATTGTCTCGCGCCCCGGCCAAAGCTGCGGTTTTACTCGCCGCACAACGATGCCGTCAATCTCCTCGGCCCGTTCTGTTAGGCCAAGGTGCGGCTGATCGGGTTGCCAATAGGTCAATGCCGTCACTTCGTGACCGGCAGCCACCAGCGCCTGCCCCAGCGTTCGTTCCGGCCAATTACGAAACGCACGGCTCACACCGCCAAGACCAACAATCAATACCCGCATAATCCTTGTACAGGCACAGCGTGCTGTACCCCTACACCCCTACCGCCCGATACACCGCTTCAATCCGATCAACTACCGCCGGCCACGCAAACTGCGCCGCCCACGCTGGGGCCGCTGCCGCCAGCGCCGCCCGCCGGGCCGGATCGGCGAGCAACTTGTTGACCGCTGCCGCCAGCGCTGCCGGATCACGCGGCGGCACCAGTAGACCAGTTTGCCCATCTGCCACGACCTCAGCGAAGCCGCCAAAGCGGGTGGCCACCACCGGTAACCCGCACGCCTGCGCTTCAACCGGCCCAATCCCGAAGGTTTCGCTGGCATGGCTAGTAGCGACCAGCAGATCAACCGACGAATAAAGTATCGGTAGATGCTGACGTGGCAAACTCCCAAGAAAACGGACTCGCTTACTTACGTCAAGTTCATCGGCAATGGCTGCGAGGCGTGACCGATCTTCACCATCGCCGGCGATCAGCAACACTGCCTGCGGAATCTGCGGCAATGCCCGGATCGCCGTCTCGACCCCTTTCCACGGTTGGAGCCGGCCTACGAACAGTAGCAACGGCGCAGTCGCCGCTACCCCCAGCCGCGCGCGCAGGGTGGGGTCGGGCGGTTGCGGGTGAAACAAGTCGGTATCGATCCCGTTAAAGACGACTACCGGTGTGAAGCCGTAGCGCCCGGCGATGGTCTGCGCATTAAAACGCGAGCACGACACAGCGGCATCGACATATTGGGCCAGCCAGCGATCACCGCGATAAAAGTCTTCACCATGGCAGCCGAGGATGACCTTAGCGCCGCTCAGCCGGCGAGCCACGAGTGCCGGTAGCAGATCATAAGGTTTTTGCAGGTGAATAATCTGGTATTTGCCGCGCACCAATGTTGGTAACGCCGCTACCGCCATCGTCAGCCGTTCGAGTAGCTTGGCCTCGGCGTATGCCCGCCGCAACGGCGGCAGTGCCTGCCAAAACTGGCGCGAGATAAAGGGAAAGGTATACACCCGCGCGCCGGTAATCTCGCGCCGGTGACCAACCCCGCCGAGAATATCCACCTCATGCCCACGCTTCACCAGCTCGCGGGCCAGATCCCAGACAAAACTTTCGACACCGCCAATTTTGGTGGTCGTGGTCAGATTGTAAAGTGCAATCCGCATCGTTTACCAGATGGTGTAGAGCGTTAGTTTCATCACCACAAAGAATGCTAACGTCAGCCCAAAGTAGAGGACTAGTCGCCGACCCTGCCGCACTGTCTCGCCACCAAGGCTATGATACGCCGCCAACACCGCGACCAATGGATAGGTAAACATCCAGATCCGTTCGACTTCGCGGTTGAAAAGACCACTGAGCCACATACCGAGAACGAACGCACCTAGCGCGCCGAGCAACGCTGCCCATGCCGGCTGCCACCGTTCGCGGCCCGCCCGCAGGTAGAGTGCGCTGAGCGCCGTCAATACCCACGGCGTCACAAACACGAGGTACGAAACCAGATTGGCAGCGGCAAAACGCAAGTAGTAGTCGTAACTCGGCGGTAGGAAGGGGGTTGGCGGTGGGCCGTATTCGCGAAACCGCTCCATCATCTCGCCGTTGATCTGGGTGGCGAGGCGCGAGGCGCTGATGACGTTAAATCCGGTAGTGAGAAAGATGAGCAGATAGATGACGACAATCACTCCGGCAGCGATCGCGCCTTGCCGCACAATTACCAGCAAGGTTGTGCGCCAGCCAGCCTGCGCGCCGTGCCGGGCCAGCGCCAATGCCGCCACCGCGACACCAAAAAAGAAAAGCTGGGTGGCGGCGTAGGTCATAAAGAGCGCGGCGGCAATACTGAGACCAGATATGATCGCTAGCGCCGGTCGTTGCGGCGGCTCAAGCGCGAAGAAGAAGCTTGCCGCACCGATGGCAATCAAAAGGCTGAATACGCCATCGAGTGAGGTGACGCCGTAGATCATCTGACCGGGTAACACCACTGCCAGCATCCCGGCAGCTAGCGCCAATTGGCTGCCGCCAAGCCGCCAGCCCACCCATACCGCGACCAATGGTATGAGCGCCGTCAACCCAATCGTGATCCAACTGGTTGCAACCGGCCCCGGCCCGAAGACCTGCTCGATCAGCCACAAAAACAAGATTGCCCCCGGCGGGTGGGTGCTGCCATGCACCGACAACTGCGGCGCGATGGTCTCGAAGTTGGCCATAAACCCGATTGGATCACCCGCCACATACGGCGTGTCGCGCAGGTATTCGTAAGGGCTATCGCGAAACAGCGCAATCGGCGCATCAATCCCATGCACGGCGATGTCGAACGCCACCGGCAACACGAGCGCGCCGAGCAGGGTATAGACCACAACCGGAACCGGTTGCAATGGCCGCGCCAGCCAGCGCCAGCCGATGGTGAACCAGAGGATTGCCAGACCAATCGGCACTATCACCCACCACGTCGGCGAGGGATCAATCCGCGATTTGAGCGGCCAGACGCCGCTGTGACCGCTGATGCGTTGTAATAACCAAAACGTACCGATCAGGGCCACACTCCAGAAAAGAATGCCGGCTAGGTCGTACATCCATGGACGCCGCAAGTGAAGCCATCGCGCGCCGGCCAAGCCGAGTACGCCCATCCAAACTCCAACTACAGTTGGTAAGGCCCACCGCAACGTCCCGGCGCCAAACGGCACGAATCCCCCAATGAGGGTGTACGAGATCACAACACTGACGAGCGTCACCAGCCCAGTTGCTAACAGCAGCGGCACACCGCTGAAATGCAGCAGCGCTAGCCAGCCAATTGCCAATGCCAGTCCGGTTGCCAACCCTGCCGGCGCGGGGATGACTCCTCCGGCAACCGCCAACGGCATCACCCTTAGCCCATGAAACGGCACTCCTAGCCAGCGTGGATTGTTCGGATCACGTACTGCACTACTCTGAATAGTTAGACAAACGTTCGCGCCTGCTTGCTGGTCAGCTCCGGTGATCATCGTGTAGCGGCGCAGCTCCGTTGTCAATGGCACAGCTACTGGCTCAGCTTGACCAGCCACCAACGTTACCTCATTAGTGCCAAGCGAACGTGCATATGCGCCAGCAAGCCACACCGTCACTAGACTACGCGGCGCATACCCGACCCCCTCAACACATACCTGACTATCGCCATCAGTCCAGCGAAAATCGCCCCATTCACCGGTTTCAACTTGATTCAAACCGGCCAACAACCAACGGCTCGCACTTGCCGGCGCTATAGTCAGTGGCTGGCCAGCATTAGCAGTCAGCCAGTTGAGTCCGATGACAAACAGGGTAATCGTGACATACGCTGCTAGTACCTGCCACAGCACCAGCTTATTGAGAGTAGGGAAACGACGCTTCAACTGTTGGGTTATCGTTGTCATGAGTAACGTCTGCACCCACCTTCGCGCTTCTAAGTTGAGCTGGCTAACCCTCAAATCAACCGTTGTATCACCCACTGGAACGGCAACCGCAACTTCAGCACCTGCGCCCGGTCAGCCGGGTCGAGCCCGCCGAGCAAGCGCAGCGCCAGCAAGAAAATCACCGCGCCAACCGCAGCCAACGCGAGTAATTGCAGGGCTAGCCCAAGGCGCGCAACCAGATCGATCTCGCCGGCAGGCACACCAATGATGCCACGCATGCCGGCCACCGCCAACCCCATCACCGCTGTCGCTGCGCTCACCCGCAGGGTAAAACGCCACGGCCAGCGCAAACCGAGCAGCCCTATCCCGGCCAGTGTTGCCCACAAGCCGGCTGCCACCCGCGCTAAACCAAACGTCAATGCCATGCCGATCAAGCCGAATTGGGCTGGCAACCAGAGTGCCAGCGCCACTACGGTGAGCAATGCCATTAGCCGGGCCGCGATCACCGTGCCGAGCCGCTCGTGAACCATCAACGCATTGTGGGCCGTGGTGAGCATACTCTCGCTAAACAAACACGGCGTCAGCACCCACACAATCGGCGCTGCGTCGAGGTACTGCGGGCTGATCACCAATAATCCCGGCCCGGCCAACAACACCAATCCTACCCCGCCGGGCACCATCAGCAATAGCTGCAAACGCACCAACGATTGGTAAGCGCCATTAGTAGTACCGCCTTCACCCTGCCGCACCCGCGCAAACAACGGCACCTGCACGCCAACCATAGGGGTGTAGAGGTAACTGAGCGCCATCCGAACTAGTAACGCACCGGCGGCCAATAGCGACACATCGCGAATATCACTGTTAAAGAAATTGATAAACTCAAAACTGGCAATAAAATCGGTCGCCGTCATAAGATACGAGACAGCCGCATAGCGTACAAAGCCGGGGGGCAACGCCTGCCGCAGATCACGCAACCCGTCACGCAGATCGGCCAGTAATCCCAGCCCCGGCTCCATCTCTAACCCTGCTTGCAAGCGCCACACCTGCCAACCGGCCAGCGCCACCGCAATCGCCGGTGCCAACACCATCGCCACCAATACACCAAGAATGTCCCACCGGTCGGGCAAGGCTAAAATCGCGATGACCACCAATACCTGCGGCAATAGGCCGGCAGCCAGCGCAATGCTATTCCATGCTTTTTGGCGGAAGAAGCTGCTCAACACCGCCATCAGCAAATCGTACAATGCGCCTAGCCCCAACAAGATCACAATCGCAGCGATGATGAGCCAGTGAAACTCGGCCACGAACTGGCTTAGTTCAGCCCGCGCCACTGCCTCGACCGCGACCTCGCCGCTGAGCAAGCCTTGCAAATAGCGTTCAATCCGGCGATGGCTCAGCGCCAAGCCCAGTGCAATCACCAGCAAAATCGCCAATTGCAGCGTTGCCACCAACAGAAAGAGCCGCCGCGCCGCTCGCGTACCGCCTGCTCGCTCGGTTTCGGGAATGTATTTGGGCAAGGCGCGGGCAATACCAAGATCGAGCGCCGTCCCAAACAGATTGCTCGCCCCACGCACCAGCGCCAGCAAACCGAATGCCGCCTGCGAAAGCTGATTGAGCTTCACCAGCGTCGCCAGCACTTCCGCCAGCAAGCGCAACGGCGCAAAGAGCGTATTCCACCACACCGCCCGCGACACCTGCGTCGCCAGCGAAGGACGTCGCGCCGTCATGCGCCCTCCTTACGCAGGTCAAGCTCAAACATGCCGGTGTAAAAACTCCGTTGCCAGTGGTAGGCCACTCGTTCTAACCCAGCCCGTCGCAAGAGCGCCCGCACCGCCCGCCGCCATGGCCTCCGGCTTGGCAAGTGTCCGGCCAGCAGCGCCTGCTCGCGCAGATCGGTCACGGCAAAGCCAAGCCGCTCGCACAGCCGCACCAGCTCGTGGTAGTGAAAGTAGTGCATCTCGCTGAGTCGCTGCATATCGCGGAAGGCTGCACCGCGCTTCGTGCGTCCGCGCAGCTCGATTAGCGCCTCGGCCACCGGTCGCGGCAACCAGTTGATCCCGCGCATGTGGTAGTGCGGATCGATCCAAGCCCGCCGGTTGATCGCCGTAATCAGCGCATGGCCACCGGGCCGCAACGTGCGCGCGATCTCGCGCAACACCGCTACCGGGTCTTGCACGTGTTCAAGTACATCCCACGCGACGACCAAATCGAATGCGGCACTCGGCAACGGCAATGATTCGCCAGCAGCGTTGACAATCGGGAAACGCAAGTCGTAACGCGCTGCGCGCAAGCGAATGATCTGGCAATACGCCGGGTTGTACTCGCACGCCGTCACCTGCGCGCCAGCCAGCGCCGCCGCTACCGCAAACCCGCCCATCCCTGCGCCAAGGTCAAGCACCCGCGCGCCGCGCAACTCGCCAATCGCCACGCGCGCTTGCGCCAAACGCTCATCTTGATACCGCTCTTGGCGCAACCGGCGCTCACGCCACGCCGCAAAATCGCGCCGCCACGTCATATGTTGCAACCACGGATCAATCGCCAATGCGAGTTGTTCGTCTATGTCGGTCGTCATACTTACTCGCCCTATTCACTACCTATGCCGGAATGCATGGTCGCTATTTCCCCCCTCTCCCCTCGTGGGAGTGGAGACCCTTCCCCCCCTCTCCCCTTGTGGGAGAGGGGGCAGGGGG
>NZ_CALLJH010000036.1:0-112398 GCF_938091255.1 uncultured Chloroflexus sp. | reverse complement strand
CGTGGAGGAGGGCACGCTTCGGCAAGTTTGCCGAATACGGTGTCGCACTCCCCTCCCCCCTCGTGGGGGAGGGGCTGGGGGTGGGGGCCACCCCCTCGTGGGGGAGGGGCTGAGGGTGGGGGGCATCCCCCTCTTCCTATTCCCCACCACCTACGGTATACTCATTAAGGCATAGTCTTCTGAACTGAGGAGCACTGGCTATGAGCAGCGTAATGATCGGTGTGATTGGCGGCAGCGGCCTGTATGCAATGCCCGATCTCAAAAATCCGGAAGAGGTGCGCCTGACAACACCGTTTGGCGATCCCAGCGATGCGTTTATCATCGGTGAATTGGAAGGTCGGCGAGTGGCGTTCTTACCACGCCACGGTCGCGGGCACCGCCTGAATCCCAGCGAAGTGCCGGCGCGGGCGAATATTTATGCCTTCAAGCTACTCGGCGTGCGCGCACTGATTTCAGTAAGTGCGGTTGGTTCGCTGCGCGAGGATTACGCTCCCGGTCATGCCGTTATCCCCGACCAGATTTTTGACCGCACGAAGGGTATTCGTCCCGCTACCTTCTTCGAGGGCGGTGTCGTGGCCCACGTTGCCTTTGACCGTCCCTTCTGCCCGCACCTCAGCAACATCCTTTTGCACGCAGCCCAAGCGGCTGGCGCGGTAGTGCATCAAGGTGGAACGCTAGTAGTCATGGAGGGGCCGCAGTTTTCAACCAAGGCTGAGAGCGAAGAGAATCGTCGCCGCGGCCATAGTTTGATTGGGATGACGGCGCTGCCCGAAGCGAAACTGGCCCGCGAGGCCGAAATTGCCTATGCGACGTTGGCAATGGTGACCGATTACGATGTCTGGCATCCTGAACACGATGCGGTGACCGCTGACCAAGTGATTAAGGTGCTGAGTGCGAATGTCTCTCTCTCACAGCAGATTGTGCGCTTGGCCGTAGCCCAGATCGACGAGAACTTTACCAGCCCTGCCCACGATGCGCTGCGCTACGCCATCATTACCCATCCCGATTATATTCCCGCCGCTATCAAAGAACGGTTAGCGCCGATCGCTGGCCGGTATTGGTCATAAAACGATGACCCAACACGACATCCGCATTATTCCGTTGCACGGTATCGGTGAAGTGCGGCCGGGTGATGATCTGGCCACCCTGCTCGCTACAGCGATCGATGCTGTGGGGGGCTTAGTTGCCGGCGATATTCTAGTCGTGACCCAAAAGATCGTCTCGAAAGCCGAGGGTCGGCTGGTTGATCCGGCTACGATCGAGCCGTCACCGTTTGCCGAACAGATTGCCCGTACCGCCAAGAAAGATGCCCGCTATCAAGAGGTCGTCTTGCGCGAGAGCAAACGCATCGTCAAGATGGCGAATGGTGTGCTCATCACCGAAACCCATCACGGTTTTGTTTGTGCCAACAGTGGCGTCGACGAGTCGAATGTCGATGGTGGTCGGCAGTTAGCCTTGCTACCGGTTGATCCCGACGCCAGCGCCGCCGCGCTGCGCGCCGCCTTAGCTGCCCGCTATGATCATGTGCCAGCAGTGATTATCACCGATACCTTTGGTCGGCCATGGCGTGAAGGGCAAGTCAATGTCGCCATTGGCGTCGCCGGCATCGCCCCGCTGCGCGATTTCGCCGGCGTCGATGACTCCTATGGCTATACGATGCAGGCTACGCTGATCGCTGTTGCTGACGAGTTGGCCGCCGCCGCCGAGTTGGTGATGGGGAAGATCGATCGCGTGCCGGCGGCACTGGTGCGCGGCTACCAGTACCAGCCGAGCGAGACCGCCACTGCGCGCCTGTTGATCCGCGATCCTCGTTTTGATCTGTTCCGGTGACGTTTTTGGCGATGTGCCAGAGGACGCGGAGAATATGTGCGAATCCTCTGCGTTCTCTGTGGTCTCTGCGATGAAATATCATAAGCTATGGACTTTTTTACGCTTGCCCAAACCCGCCGTACCGTGCGCGCCTTTTTGCCCGATCCGCCGCCACGGGCCGCTATCGAACAGATTCTCACTGCTGCCAGTTGGGCGCCATCGCCCCATGGCCGTCAGCCGTGGCGGTTTGTGGTCGTTGAGACGGCTGAACGCAAAGCAGCCTTGGCCGAAGCAATGGGAGCGGCGTGGCGTCATCATCTTGCTCTCGATGGCCACGATCCGGCGACGATTGAACAACGGCTGCAACGGTCGCGTGAACGGGTGCTCAATGCGCCGGTGATGATTGTTCCATGTCTGTATTTGAACGATTTAGATGGGTACCCTGATCCAGAACGGCAAGCTGCCGAAACAACTATGGCCGTTCAGAGTTTGGGTTGTGCCGTGCAGAATATGTTGTTGGCGGCATTTGCGTTAGGCTTGGCGGCCGGTTGGATGTGTGCGCCCTTGTTTGCGCCGGTGGCGGTGCGTGCGGCGCTCGAACTGACCGACGATCTGCATCCGCAAGCCCTTATTCCGATTGGATATCTGGCCCAAGAACCTAAGCGCCGACCACGCCGTTCGTTGGATGAACTCGTGGTGGGGTGGATGTAACGGCTGTCATCCCGCCCCGCCAATATCTTGCCGGTTGAGGGTACGGTAGGCGCTGTACCCAAAGATCGCACTGTAGACAATGATGACAATGATCGCTTGCCATTGCGAGGGCAGCAAATTGAGATCGAGTGCCGAGGTCAGTACACTCTGATCGAGGCCGAACATCCGGCTATTCTCTATTATCAATCGGTTGATGTTCGGTTGGAGCAAGAGGTTGACGAGGGCGCGAATCAGCGGATTAACCGCACCAATGGTGTTAAGTGAGCCGGCGCTTACGTCGAAAGCAAGAAAGATCAAGCCGCCGCCAACCCCAGCAATGACCGAGCGGCCAACGATGGCGCTTGCCGCAGCGATTAGGGTGTAAGGGAGCATGACTAGCAACGCTCGTACCATACCTATTGGCAAGAGCAGAAGGTCAACAATGCCGAGTCGTTGCGGCAAGCCAAGCAGACCACTGAAGAGCAGTGCCAACACGATGCCGACGATCAGCGTGATCACCATTGCGCTCAGCAATGCGAGTTGTAAGGCGACAAGCTTGGCCGAGAGGTATGCGCCGCGATTGGGGGCGCGTGTCAACAGTACTCGTAGCGTTCCCCAATTGAAATCACTGCCGAAGATGCCCGCCGTCAAGATCACTGCTAGAATGCCGCCGGTGCCGTTGATCGCGCTCAACATTGCGCCGAATACGCCGGGCAAGCTCAATTGACGCTTGATCTGCTCGATTGCTGCCGTGCTGAGTAAGCCAAACGTGACGTTACCGCCGCTGAAGGTACCTTCTTGCAGCGCTACTATCAGAAACCAGAGCGTCTGTTGCAATGCGGTTAACGTGAGGAAGATGCCCAATAGCAACAACGCCATAGGCCGGCGCACAATCTTCATCCACTCGGCAGCGAGCAGGTTGGTAAACGTTGTCCGTGCCTCCATGGCGGATACCTCTCTTCGGCTTCCGATTGCACCGCGTATCTTACACCTCTGCCTTTGTCACCGTTAAGAAGAACTCTTCCAGTGAGCTGTTGCTGGCTCCGATCTCAGCTACAATAATGTCAGCTTTTATCAAGAGCGCGTTGATTTCGCCGGCTCGATCAGCAGGCGCGTTAACGAAGATCGTCTCGCCTTGCACCATCACACTGCCTACCCATGTTAGCGTCCGTAAGAGGCTCACCGCTGGCCCCGGATCGCCTTGCACCCGCACGCGCACGCCTTGCCCGCGCCGCAACAGGGTGGCGACGTCACCGGACGCGATCAGCTTCCCGTCTTTCATAATTGCTACCCGCTGGCAGAGCTGCTCGACCTCGTGCAATAGGTGGCTGCATAGCAAAATAGTGCGCCCACTAGCGGCGAGTTCGCGAATGAGGTTGCGGATCTCGACTGTTCCCGCCGGATCGAGGCCATTGGTCGGCTCATCGAGCATAATCAGTTCGGGGTCAGGGAGCAGTGCCGCAGCAATCGCAAGGCGCTGCTTCATCCCTTGCGAGTAGGTAGATACTTTGTCGCGCGCACGTTCACTCAGCTCAACCGTCTCAAGTACGCGCTGCACCCGCTCAAGCGGAATGCCGCCGGCACGGGCCAAGACGCGCAGATTGTCGGCTCCGCTGAGGTATGGGTAGAACGCTGGCGCTTCAATCATTGCCCCAACCCGTCGCAAGGCGAGCGCCGGCTCACGTTGGACATCGTACCCAAGGACTAGTGCTCGACCTTTGGTTGGTTTGACCAATCCCAACAACATCGCGATGGTGGTGGTCTTGCCCGCGCCGTTTGGGCCGAGGAAGCCGAACACTTCGCCTGTGCCGACGGTAAGGTTGAGCTGATCGACGGCAATTCGTTTACCGTAGCGCTTGGTAAGTTCTATCGTTTCAATGGCGTTCATGTCCGTTCCGCAACGACGTTTGTCGGCTGTATGATAACACAAAGAATGTAGGAAGAAGGCGCGAGCAAGAAGGTTGTCAAATCAAGCGTTAGACGGATCGAACAGCCGGAGGAGCGAGCAATCACCGCGCACTGCAGCATGGGCGACTGCCCGCCCGCAGACTGCGCCTATGACGTTGCCGGTGCCGTTGTACGCGCCGATTGCCCACACGTGGGGCCGGATCTGGCGGGCAATTGGCAAAATACTATCACGACGGTAGGCTACCTGTGCCGCCCATCGCCGCTCGACCGGCGCCTGACTGCCGATCCGTTCGCGGAGAAGCCGTTCGAGCGCCAACTGTACTGGCACCGATGGCTTTGGCGGCGCATCCCATTCTTCGGCGGCGAAGCGATCGCGGCAGCCGCCGAGTGCGATGCGGCCATCGGGTAACTGTTGCCAGTAGTCGTAGCCCCAGCGAGTGTAGACCGGACGTGGGATGGAGCAGGCTGGGTCAGGGCCAGTAGCCAGCATTTGCAACCGAGCGCTGCGCACCATCCCGCACAGCTCCGGCGCTAGCCGTTCCAGACCGCCATCAACAGCAATAATCACGTGTCGGGCCAGAATTCGTCCGTGCGGACATTGTACGGTTGTGCCTTCAATGGCCAATGCCGGCGTGTGGGTAAAGAGCAGCGCCCCGCCCTGCTGCGCTCGTTCGGCTAACAGCCGGCACCGGTGCAGCGGTTGAAACGCGCCATCGGTGGGCAGCAGCAACCCTTCACCCTCTGGGCCGCAGTATGGCTCAACCGGTAAATCATCGGCCCGCATCGCCTGCAACTGGGCGTTACAGTCGATGGCCTCTTCCGGCGAAGCGGCAATGCGCAGCGATCCGACCCGGCGCACAACCTCCGGCATTGCGGTGGCCATCTGCCCGATTTCGGCGATCGTGAGCCGGTAGATGGCTGCGGCCCGCTCGCGCCCGATAGCGGCGACCGCATCGTGGTAAAACGCGGCGAGACCGGCCAGTAAAAAGCCGCCGTTCCGCCCGGCTGCGCCACCCCCGACCGCACCGGCATCAATGCCGGCCACGCTTACACCGAGATCGAGGAGCTCGTGGATGCAGGCGAATCCCGATCCGCCTAACCCAATGACGCAAACATCCACTGCAATCGCGTCGGAAAGCATGGGGTATGCCGGGTCTGGCGCATCGTGCCAAATTGGTTGGTCGTCTGATGATAGCAAGCGGGTCATGATCGCTGCCGGCTTCAAACCGGTTCTTGCCGGGTAGCCGGCGCTTGCAATCCCTGCCGGAAGATGCGCACCACCAAATCCGCTGTCGCCGCCGGATCATCGGTTGGCGGCAGATTGCGCCCACCCACAAACGGAAAGCAGAGCAGCGAAGAGAATGTACGAATCACATCAACTGGCTGCAAATCAGCCGCTACCTCGCCATTCGCGATTGCAGCTTCGGCCAAGCGCAAGACGCGGGCCTGCGCTTGCAACAGCTCATTGCGCGAATGGGGATGTTTTTCCAGCAGCTCGGCCACTTCCGGCAACCAGAGCTGGTACGCCGCTGCGCGATGTTGTATCTGGAACAACACGCTTGCATGCAAGAGATCGCAGAGCTGTTCGAGCGGTGATCGATCGGTTGGTTCACCAATCGCAGCCACCGCAAACAGATCGCGAATCAGGCGTGCAATCATAGCGGCCAGCAAATCTTCACGGGTGGGGAATTGGTTATAGAGGGTGGGTTTCGAGATACCAACCCGCGCAGCCAGTTCATCCATCGCCAGTGCGGCAAAGCCGCGTTCGGCGATGAGTTGATGGGTCGCGGCGAGGATTTCGTCGCGCAGCATCTGACGGCGGCGTTCACGGAGCGTTGTGCTCATAAGCGTCTATAATCAACCGGCCAACGACATTGTTGTCAACCGGCACTATACCACAAAGTAGGCAACAATGCGGCAGCCGAGGTGCGATCCACGGCTGCGGTCATCGTCCGCCAACATCACTTATCGGTGAGGATGGTAATGCGCACGCTCATGCCGGCACGCAACCCATTTTGCTCGGCAAGCTTGACCCGCACGGTGAAGGTGCGCACATTGCCGACCACATTTGCCACCGGCGCGACGAAATCAACAGTGCCATTGAAAACCGTGCCGGGCAGCGCGTCAAGCCGCACTTCAACCCGCTGGCCCTCACGCACGCGGGCCACGTCGGTGTCACTGATCGCCGCCTCGATGTGCAATTCGCTATCATCAACGATCTGCACTGCCGGCAGCGCCCCCGTGCCGGCTAGATCGCCGGGATCGACATTCACCCGTGCCACGATACCATCGAACGGTGCACGCAACACGGCCTTGTCGAGGTTGAGTTTCGCTGCCGCCAGCGCAGTTTCCGCAATTTTGACCGCAGCCTCGGCGGCGATCAGACTCTGGCGCGTCGGTGGTGCAGTAATCCGTTCCAAATTGGCTTGGGCTGCTGCTACGCCAGCCTGCGCTGCCGCCAGCGCGCCGGCTCGCTGATCGCCGCGTAGACGGTCAAGCGTGGCTTGCGCTTGCGCGACTGCTGCATCGGCGGCTGCGATCAGATCAGCCGTCGGCCCATCGAGCAGGCGTTGCAAGTTGCTGCGAGCCGTGCGCACCTGCGCTTCGGCAGCGGCAATGCCGTCAATCTCGTTTTGGCGCGCTTGCTCATACGCCAATTGCGCTTGTTTGTACCGCGTTTCTGCCGACTCAACCGCGCGGAGCAATTGCTCCTCGGCGTCTTTCGCTTCTTTGGGCAATTCGAGACCGAATTTGGCCAATTGCTCTTCGCGCTCACGGTTCTTCCAGTACAGATCGGAATAGGCTTGCTGGGCATCGCGTAGTGCATTGGCCGCTAGCGTCACTTGCAGTTCGGCATTGGTCTTCGCTGCCGAGAGGTTGGTGCGCTGAAGGTTCAAATTAGCTTCGGCCTGTTCAACCGCAGCCCACGCTGCTGTCAGGTCGGCGTTATTCGGCCCGTCGAGCAAGTCGTTGCGGCGGGCGATGGCCTGTGCCAGCGCTGCCTCAGCCGCAGCGATATCAGCGTCAGTGACACTGCCGCGCGCCTGCCGCAAGGCCGCTTGGGCTTGCGCTACCTGCGCGCGCACCGCCGCGATCTCTTCCGGCGTCGCCCCTTCGATCAGACGCTCGTAATTGGCTCGCGCTTGCGCCAAACTCGCTTCAGCTTGGGCGACTTGTAACTCGAGTTCGCGCGCATCGAGCGCCACTAGCGGATCACCGGCTTTGACCCGGTCGCCTTCAGCCACAAAGACCTCGGCCACCACGCCGGGCACGCGGAAGCTGAGATTTGCGCTGCTGCGAGCCACTACCTCGCCGCTGGCGGTGACACCAAGGCTAATGGTTGGCGCGCTCGCTAAGTCAATCGTTGTCACCGGCTCGGTGGTGGGCAGGGGCGCCACGGTTGAGCGCACTTCTACCGCCGCCGCCGTCGGTGCCGGGGTCGGCGCCGGGGCGGGAGTGGCGCAGGCGGTCAGGATCGCCAGCGCGCCGCCGATCAGGGTGGGAACAATCACTCGTCGCATTGTCACTTGGCTCCTACAATCGTATTCAGTGTATCTCTATTATTAATCTCCAGACGGTTCGCTCGCCGGCGTTGACGGTGGTGCAGGTGGCACTGCGGGTCGGGTAACTTGCGTTGCCGGCGGGATAGCCACACCGGGACCGGGGGCGGGCAGCTCGAAGCCTTCGTGCGGCTGGGAGCTGCGAAAGCGTTGCTTCAACCATGTTACTGCTGCATCCATCAAACTATAGACGGTCGGCACTACCAGCAGGGTCAGCGCGGTTGAGGTCAGCATACCGCCGATCAATACCCACGCCAGCCCTTTGCGGAACTCGTTGCCTTCACCGGTAGCCAGCAGGTGCAAGCCAAGCGCCGTCGGCATGGCGCCGGCCACCAGCGAGAGTGCCGTCATCAAGATTGGGCGCAACCGGATCGCGCCGGCCAGTTTCAGCGCCGAATGCTTGTCGAGGCCCAGATCGCGCAACCGATTGGTAAAGTCAACCAGCAAGATCGAGTTCTTGACCACTAAGCCGAGCAACATGATCAGACCGATCATGCCGGTGATGTCGAGATCAATCCCCACCAAGCGCAAGGCGAGGAACGCACCGATGAAGCTGAATGGCATTGCCATCATAATCACCAGCGGCTGGGTAAAGCTGCCAAATTGCGATGCCAACACCATGTACACGAAGAGCACCGACAGGCCCATTGCAAGAAAGAGCGATGAGAAGCCTTCGCTCGTCTGGGCAAAGGTGCCGACATAGCTGACAATCACTTCTGCTGGGATGTTAAGAGCGTCGAGCCGCGCTTGCAGCGCCGCTTGAGCGTCGCTCAGGTTGATGCCCTCAAGATTAGCCCCAATCAACACCTGATTGAGCCGATCGTAGCGGCGGATTGAGACTTGACTAGAGGCAAGCTCAAGCGTGCCCAGTGAGCTGAGCGGCACTACGCCAGCGCGGGTCGGGATACTAATCGCGCCAAGGGTCTCAATCCCGGCCCGATCTTGGGGGGCTAAGCGCACTACCACGTCAGTATCGCTGGTACCGGTGCGCAATACTGTAGCCCGGTCACCGTTGATTAAGGCCCGCACCGAAGTGGCAATATCTTCGTTGGTAATGCCCAACTCACCGATGCGCGACGGGTCGGCACGCAAGCGCAATTCGGGCTTGCCCACTTGCAAATTGCTGTCGATGTCAACCAATCCCGGTATGGCTGCCATCTCGCGCTGGATGGCTTCGACAATCGGTGCTAGCTCGATGGCGGGGCGGGTAGTTTGCAAACTCACTTGCAGCTCGCGCCCTTCCACCCCCGCACTTGAGGGTTGGAAGCTCGGCACCGAGAAGCTCAAGCGCGGCAAGAAATTCAACTGCTCACGCAGGCGCTCTTGGGTTGGTAATGTCGGTGTGCGGCCAACCAGCGTCACTGCGAATTCGGCTCGCTCAGGAAAACCGGTTACGCCCACCCGCGCAATCACATTCTCGACCGCCGGATCGTTCAGCAAGATCTGCTCGGCCTGCCGCGCTAGCCGGTCGGTTTCGGCCAGCGTTGTGCCCGGCGCTGCCTCGAAGCGCATGATGAACTCGTGCGGGTCTTGTTCAGGGAAGAAGGTCAGCTTGAGACCGCTCGCGACCCAGACGCTCAACACTAGCACCGCAATCGAGATGCCGACCACGATCAGCCGGTTACGCAGACTGGCTAGCGTCCAACCCAGCAATTTGCCGTACCAGCGGCCCATTACGCCGGGGTCTTCGTTGGCTTCTTGCAGCAAGCCGATGTCGCGCTCGCTGACCTCGTCGGAAATCGGCACTTCGACGATCGGTTCGTGCTTAGCATGATGCGGCTTGGGCTTGAGCTTGACATTGGGGAACAGATTGGCTGACATCATTGGCGCGAAGGTAAAGGCTTCGGCCAGCGAGAGCAGAATCGCGATCGAGACCACCAAGCCGAACGACTTGAAGACGATCCCGGCCACGCCTTCGGCGAAGGTGACCGGCACGAAGACCGCCACGATCGTCAACGTCATTGCCACTACCGATAGGCCGACTTCCCACGTGCCTCGTGATGAAGCCACCCGCGGGCTTTCGCCCCGTTCGAGGTGGCGGAAGATATTCTCGCGCACCACGATGGCGTCGTCGATTACGAGACCGACGCAGAGCGAGAGCGCCAGCAGGGTGACGAGATTAATCGTTAAGCCGAAGATCGGCATAAAAATGAAGGTGCCGATCAAGATCACCGGCAAACCGGCCATCGTGATAATCGTGCTGCGCAGGTTACGGAAGAAGAACCATACCACCAGAAATGCCGCGATCGAGGCGAACATCAACTCTTCTAGCGAGGAGAGCACCGATGAACGCACTGCCTCGGACGAGTCAAGCGGAATGTTGTATGTCAGTTCGGGAAATGCGGCAAAGGCCTGATCGAGCGCCCGGTAGACATTATCAGCGACAGTCACGGTATTGGCACCCGATTGCTTGAGCACGTTGAGGATGATGGCGTCGCTGCCGTTCAGCCGTGAAATGGTGGTAACGTCGGCAATACCCTCTTCGACGACTGCCACATCGCCCACCCGGTAGGGCGTGCCCGAAATCTGTACGCGGGCAATATCCTCGACGCTGCGTAACAGCGAGGGTACGCGCAGACTGATCTCGGCATTGTTCTCAACGATAGTGCCAAGACCAAGGTCAACGTTTGCCTGTTGCAGCGACCGGCTGACCTGCGCAGGCAGCAAGCCATACGCCTGCAACTTGGCGAGGTCGAGCCAGACGTTGATCTGGCGCTGTTGACCACCGTTTACCGTCACTGAGCCGACACCGGGGGCGCGCTGGATGCGCGGCACGATCTCGTTTTCGATCAGCGTGCGCAGTTCGAGAGGGGTGCGTCCACTCGTATCGGCGACGGCGATCTGCATAATTGGCGACTGATTAGGATCAAACCGCTGGAAGACCGGTTGCCGCACGTCGCGCGGCAGTTGCGGCAAGATGCTATTCACGCGTTGCCGCACATCCTCTTCGAGCTTTTCGGCCCGGTTGCCGGCTTCAAATTCGAGAATAATTAAAGCAAAACCCTCGCTGGCTTGCGATGTGATATGCTTGAGCCCGGCGAGGGTGTTTACCGCATTCTCGATTGGACGTACCACCTGATCGACGACGCTTTCGGGGCCGGCGCCGGGATAGGTGACGCTGACGGCCACAATCGGCACGTCAATTTCAGGCAAGAGGTTGACGGGGGTCGAGCGGAATGAGAGAATACCGAAGGTGATGAATGCCAGCATGACCATCGTGATGAAGACGGGCTGGCGAATCGAGACATCGGAAATCCAGATGCCGTTCAACTTCTCCCGGCGTGGCGGGGTCATTGGTTATCCTCCCACAAGACATTGTTGCACAGGCTTTGTTACACACTTGTTTTTACTATAGCGTAAAGTTTTCTGACGGTCAAGGATGAAAAGGATGAGATTTCGCCGATTACTAATCATCTTTTTCGCCATTTGGTGGGGATGGCCGGCACTGGTTGCGGCCCAACCCGCTGAAGTGTCGTTGGCTGATTACGATCGGTTACTACGGGCTGCCCATGCTGCGGCGCAGCGCGGCGATCTGCTTGATGTACAGGTGCTGGCGGGTGAATTGGCGGCGATCAAGCAGGTGCGTATGCCTGACGGCCAGCTTGCGCACGTCGATCAGAGCTGGCTTACAACGGCGCTAGCCTCCAGCGCTCCCGATTTGCCAGCGATTGCCGCCCGACTAGGGGCATTGATCGATGCGTTAGCGCCACCCGGCGTTGTGTCGCCGGAAGTAGCGTTGCGCCAGTGGCAAGCGGTGTACAACGAGCCTCCCTTCAATCGTGCAGGGGAGGGATGGCTAACCCGATTTTTAAATTGGTTGTTTGATCTGCTCGATCAACTGACCCCAAATCCCCCAGATGTTCCGGCTCCTGACGGGCCGCCAGCCAATCCCGTTGTGTTTACCCCGCTAGTCTGGACCATATTAGGGATTGCAGCCGCCTTGATCGTTGGTTTGCTCTTCTTCTGGGTGCGTGGTGTGCGCCGCACCCTGCGCGCGCCGGTCAAGACACCGGTCGCCGATGGCGATGATCCGGTGACGTACAGTGAGGCGCAACGTTTGGCCGCTGAAGCGCGCCGAGTCGGTGATCGGCGCAGCGCGGTGCGCTATCTTTATCTCGCTGCTCTGCTCTGGCTGGATGAACAGGGGTTGTTGGGCTACGAACGGTCGCTTACCAACCGCGAACACCTCCACCGGCTGCAGAACCAGCCGCCGGTGCGTGATCTGCTCGCGCCGGTGGTGGCAACCTTCGACGCGGTGTGGTACGGTTTCCAGCCGATCGATGACCAAGCGTTCGCCCGTTATGAACAGCAGGTGGCGGCGGTGCAGTCCTTGACCAAACAACCAGCGGGAACGTTATCATGAAGCTGCGGCTTGAATTGATCTTGCTGATTACGCTCTTTGCCGGTCTTGGTCTCTTTGCCGCCTACAGCGCCGAGCAGGCCGGCCAGCGCACCCCTGACGCGCGGGTGACCTCGTTTAGCAGTAACGATAATGGTGCGCTGGCGCTCTATCGTTGGCTCACGCGGGTGTATGGGCAGGTTGACCGGCTGGCCTATCGCCCGTTTGTCTTGACTCCGAATGACGGGCTACTGTTGGTGTTAGGGCCGAGTGAACGTTACCAGCCGGCGCAGGTTGAGGCCGTGGTCGAGTGGGTCAAAGCGGGTGGTGTTCTCGTGGTAGCTGACAATGTGCCCAGTCCGCAGAGTGCCGTGTCACCATTGTTGGCTGCGTTTGATCTCAAACTCATCGCAAGCGAACGACGTATCACCACTGCTGCTGTTTTGCACCCCGCGCTGGGCGCGCCGCCGGTCGCTCACGTGCCGGCATATACACGCGTGGTGTTGGCTGTGACCTCGCCGTTGCCAGCGTTTGCGCCGCTGGCGGCTGATGGTGCAACGACGATCGTAGCCGGCCAACGCTTCGGTGATGGTTATGTATTCGCCTTGTCAAGCGTGTATCCCTTCACCAACCAAGGCCTGCGTGAGCCTGAATCGGCGGCGCTGGCGCTCAACCTGCTCCGCTGGTTGCCTCCCGGCGAGCGGATCGTGTTCGATGAATTTCACCACGGCTTCGGCCCGTCAACCGATTTGCGCAGCTTGTTGCTAAGCAATCCGCTTGGTTGGGCCATCCTTTACAGTGTGGCGATGGTTGGCCTGTACATCCTAACCGGCAGTCGCCGGTTCGCTCGCCCACTGCCGTTGCGCAGCGAGGCCACTCGCCGCAGCAGTATCGAATTCATCGACAGTATGGCTGGCATGCTGCGCCGCGCGAAACAGATTTCCTACGCTGCCGAACATTACCGGCACATGCTCCGACGACGGCTAGGCCAGCCGTATGGCATTTCGCTTGCGCTTGACGATGATGCTTTTGTCGCGGAATTGGCCGCGATTCGCCCGATCGATCGCGCAGTCCTGAGCCGGGTGCTGGCCGAGTTACGGCGCGCCGATCTGAGCGAGGCAGAGTTATTGCGGCTTGTTGCCGAAGCCGATCGAGTTGGCTAGCGACAAGCCTGCCGGTCTATCTCGACACGTTCGGAGAGGTCAAACCGATGCGCAATACCCGGCGTTCAACGTTGCAAGAAGTGATCAGTCTGCTTGATGAAGGCGTCAATCTTTATCGGCAATACCTCAGCACCTTTGCGCTGTTGGCCGGTCTGTTTAGTTTGCCGGCGCTGGTAGTGACGTTCAATCTGCTCTTTTCACTCGGCGATATTGAGGACATGTTGTTTGAGGATCTGTTCCTGATTCTTATCAGTCTGCTCTGTACTTCCTTACTCATGATCCCGCCGCTGACGCGCGCCACCCGGATAGCGGTCGATGGACAGCCGCTGCCGCTGCGCCGCGTTATATGGCGTTGGCCACAGATCGGGCGCTGGATAATCGCTAGTATATACGGTGGGGTAATGGCGTTGGTTTGGGTGATGATCATGTCGTCGCTTGGCGGAGTCTTATTCTTTATCGTTTTTTGTGTACTGTTCGCTGTAGTTGCCGTTACAAGTACGGCGTTAAGTACCAGCGCTTTGATCGTGTTTGTGCCCTTAATTATCATCATGGCTCTCATAGCGTATTTTCTCTATCTCGTTCTTAGCGCCGCTGGTCTGGTGGCCGCTTTGTATAGCATCCAACCGCTCATTGATGACACCATTTCCATCGGGCTTGCATTCAAGCTCTCGTGGAGTCTGCTCTTCCGGCGTTTCTACTATAATGTGCTTGTTTTTGCCTGCGCGGCGTTGCTCTTCGGCGTGTTAGCGGTGATTGTGACGCTGACGATGGCGGTGTTGCTGCCTGCGCCCTTTGGTCTGCTGTTCGGCGCGGAACATCCACTTACCCGCGGCTTGAGCGCAGTGGCGTGGGTGATTGGGTTGACAGCAGCGATGCCGCTGTTGCCAATCTGGAGTACGCTTCACTACCGGCAGATGCTGGCCGAGCGCAATGGTGTCGATCTGGCTCGGCGCATCCAGCAAGCGGCGAACGGTGGGGTGCGGTTGGCGGCGTGAGGTTGGTCATTGCGCAGGGGTTGCCCACACCTGCACTAGCGGCTGGGATGGCTGAACTGTTGTCATTGTGAGGGAGTGGGTAGCACCCGACGGTAGCAATCTCCCGCTGTGGTGAGAACGAACGCTGAACGGGTGCATTCTGTGTTCGGAGGAGATTGCTGTGCCGCGTGGCTCGCAATGACAGGTGGAAAGCGGCAATAATGCAGAGCGATACTGTTATCCATAATGAACGGAATAACCGTATGAATCCCATCAGTGTGATCAAAGTCAGCGGCCACGAACTCGACGATCCGGCGTTTCTGGGAGGTCTGACTGAAACAATTCGTACCATGCATCAGCCAGTGGTGCTAGTGCATGGCGGCGGGAAAGAGATCAGCGCGGCTGTCGAGCAGGCCGGTTTGCAGGTAGAGTTTGTTGATGGTTTGCGGGTGACTTCGCCGGAAGTGATGGCGATGATGCAAATGGTTGTCTGTGGCACGATCAATAAGCGGATTGTGACTGCACTGGTTAATGCCGGCGTGCGCGCGATCGGTCTCAGCGGGCTTGACCTCGGTCTGCTTCGTTGTGACCCTTACCGGCCTAACGGGCGCGATTTGGGCCGGGTGGGGGTGGTGACAACGGTTGATGGCGCAGCGTTGCGCCAGATGCTGGCGTTGGGTTGGTTGCCGGTGATTGCGCCGGTGGCGTTGGGGAACGCCGATGGCCTGAGCTACAACGTGAACGCCGATATGGTGGCCGAAGCCGTGGCCGGCGCACTCAGCGGCGCTGAATTGGTGTTTGTCAGCAATGTGCCGGGTGTGTTGGTTGAAGGCCGGGTCGTGCCAACGCTCACCCCTTCGGCAACGGAGGCGTATATCGCAACAGGGGTCATCAGCGGCGGCATGATTCCGAAGGTACGGGCAGCCTTGGCCGTCCTCAGCCGTGGTGCCGCGAGCGTCCGGATCACAAATTTGGCTGGTCTCAGCGATGGCGGTACGCGCTTTGTGGTTGAGGAAACCAGACCATGACCAACCGCCAGAATCTCTTGACGCTCTTCCCCGATCTTGACCCAGCGGCCCAAGCCGATCTGGCGGCATTATTGCAGATTGGTTCGTATCCGGCGGGGCATATCTTCCATATGCCGAATGAAGCCGGCACGCACGTCTTTCTCTTGCAACAAGGCCGGGTCAGGATTTATAAGCTCTCGCCGGAAGGGCGGGCGTTGACCTTATTGGTGCTCCATCCACCTAGTTTGTTTGGTGAAATGGCGCTGATTGGGCCGGGAATTCACGATACTTGTGCCGAAGCGATGACCGAGTGCCTTGTAGCGCGGATCGAGCGGGAAGCGTTGCGCGCTTTTCTTAGCCGCCATCCGGGAGCGGCGATTGATCTGATGGAGTTGATGGGGGCTCGCTTGCGCACTATGGAGCAGCGGCTGGCCGATATTGCGTTCAAGAGCGTGCCGCAGCGATTGGCAGCCCTGTTGCTCGATTTGGCCGGCGATCCGGCTGATGGCGCAACGCCGGCTACGCTCGTCCGTTATACCCACCAGCAATTGGCCGAGATGATCGGCGCCTACCGCGAGACGGTAACGAAGGCGCTGGGCGATTTGCGCGAGGCTAACCTCATCCGGATCGCTGACGATGCAATCGTTTTGGTCGATCTTGCCCAATTGCGCCGCTTGGCATCCGGGTAAATATTCTCTACGGAATTATACCGTAACAACTACGTTCTCGTGTTACAGTAATAGTACCGATGATATCCGGCTAACGGCGGTTGCCATCATCGCCAGACTCGGGTACAATCGAGAGGTTATGATACTGTTGCAAGGAGTGCAATTGATGGTAACCTACGACGATCTCGTGATGGCGCTGGAAGATGCATGGCTTAGCGTTGGCCTGCATGAACACGCGCTCATAGAGAGCGTC
Source organism: uncultured Chloroflexus sp. (assembly GCF_938091255.1). Classification (NCBI taxonomy): domain Bacteria; kingdom Bacillati; phylum Chloroflexota; class Chloroflexia; order Chloroflexales; family Chloroflexaceae; genus Chloroflexus; species uncultured Chloroflexus sp. The sequence continues at coordinate 96,027 of NZ_CALLJH010000036.1, read as the reverse complement.
ATCCCCGCCACGCACGATCGTACCTGCAAGATTGAACTCTTCCCCGATCACGCCGAGCCGTTAACCTTGGCGACGATGCCGCCGTGGCTTGAGATTAACTTTACGTGGTCGCCGGTACATCAACTGATTAGCGAAGGCCGTGATTTGCCGGCTGATCCGCTCGAATTGACCATGACGTACACGGTGACGCTGACCAATCACCGTGATCGGAGCGACATTGAACTGGTGCGCATGTTTCAGCGCGCTGTCCATACCGCCTTCGAGCGCCACTTTCCGGCTGAGATAGCCGAGGTTGAGCCGGTTTCGGTGGAAGTGCGGCGCGTGTATCAACCTGCCGGGCAACGGGTTGAATTGGAAGCGGTGCAGTTAGTCAGCTCAACGATGGTTGACCTGTTCGAGCAGTGGGAAGACCGTGACGTGCAGAGCCTGCGCCGGCTGTTGCGTTCGGAGATGAGTCTGGCCCGCACGATCATCGCTAATCTGAGCGATACCTTCCATCCGCACGGTAATGGCGGCTATCGCTCGGTGGATGCGGCCTAGCATTGGGGCGCGATAAACCGCGCCCTTGCTTCAGCCGCTATCGAGCAGCACGCCACTTGTCGCTACCAACGCCGCGATTGCCCATCCATATCCCCATTGTACCGGTAAGCGGCACGATGCCGCTATACCGGCTAGCGCGATTGCCATCGCTGCCGCTACACTTAGCCACGCCGGGGCGACAGTGATGGTGTTGATGGCGGCGCTGAGCGGCAATATTCCGACTAGCATGAGACCTAATGCGCTGCAAGCGGCAGCTAGATGGGGTTGGGGCGGGGCAAGGCGCGGGATAGCGACGATCCAAGCCCCTGCACCGAGGAGGAATGCTGCCTGCCGCATCGGGCTAGGCGGCCAGCGTAACAGGCCGCTAAGCTCGAAGGTGCCTGCTGCGCTAACCAGCGCGAGCGCGGCAAGGAAGGTGGGCAGGTATTGCGCGGCGAGCTGGTTCGGATCGCAGCGCTCGGCGGCGGCGCGGCGCAATTCCGGCCAAAGCAACAACGTTACGGCGGTTAGTAAATCGAGACTGTAAGCGAACGCCGCCGCCGGGGCGAGTGGAAGCAGCGCAATAGCGCTGAGCGGCGGCAACAGATCGATCAATCTTGGCGCAGTGAGTGGTTCCATTTGCCGGATACCCCGCACCCGCGCTAAGAGCAACGCAGCTAACACCGCGCTCAACCCGCCGGGGTAGAGCAACAATCGCGGCCACCCTTGGCCAAACGTGCCCAGCAGATCGCTCATACCCACCCGCGCCAGCGACTGATCAGCCAGACGAGCGCGCCGAACAGCCCCATCAACGCGGACAACGCTAGTCCCGGCGCGGTCGCTACTGTGCGCGCGCCGGAGTCGAGCGCCAGCAACCCAGCCCATCCCCATGGTTCGATCGTGCCATACGGGGTCAACCCGCCTTGGAGATGGTCGCTGAGCGGGCGGAGCAGCCAACGCGCTAACGCTGGTGCTGCAAGGCCGAGCACGAGACCGGCCAGCGCGCTGGCTGCGCTTGACCAACGGCCCGGCCCTTGCATGTGGCGGCTCGCCGCCAGCATGCACAACAATGCAGTGGCCCACACAACAATGGCCAAGACCGGCACGCCAGCAGCCATCGCTGCGGCGCTGGCCGACCAGAACGCGACAAAGCCTAGGGTTCCCGGCACGGCGCCGGCTAACAGCCAACCGGCCCACGCTGCTGTTCCCGCGGTTGGTTGCGCCAGCCGGCGGAAGGTGAGCTGTAGCAGTAGCAACCCGGCAGCCGCTACCCCAGCCGGTGAGGCGCATCCGGTCGCGGTAAGAGCTAAGCCGCTCAAACTACGTTGCAGCCACTCCTCCGTTTCCAGCGGCTCAGTCGCTGTGGCCGCCCGCCACGCCGTGCTAATCGCTAGCATGCCGCCTACCAGCAGCATTGCCAACTGCCAACCCAGATTCCACGATCCCACGCTAAACAATCGTAGTACGGCGGCAATGCCGGCTAGCGTCGCTAGTGGCTCAAATGGTCCTCGTTTGGAAGTAGTGAGATCGAGGATGCCGGCGGCAATTGCTGTTCCAGCCAAGAGCAAGATGAAGCTAAGGCTATTCAAGCCATCGCCGCTGGCGTTCACGTGCCATGATGATGCCAACCAGCCGATCAAGCCATACCCTGCGGCCAACGCTAACCCAGCCCCTCGTTCCCGCCAACGTTCGCTCACGATCAGCGTTACCAGCAGGCCCATAGCAATGCCAGCCAGATGACCGCTCAGTATCGCTATGCCAAGCGCCGCCAGTTGCCCCAAGCGGCGCCAGTGGGCTGGCATAGTGAACATGAGAAGACCTGCCGTGATCAGCACGAGACAACTCAAGCCATCAATCACGATGAAGCCTTGTAATGTGGTGAATGGCTGGCGCTGGATGCGTAGCAGCATTCCGCTGCCGCTCAACGCAGCAATCGCGCCAGCTAGTCGGTAGGGTACGTGGTTAGAGGGTAGCGAACGCATGGAGAAACACACTTTGTCAAAATAAGATAAGTCCATTATAATCACCGAACAATCGTTTTTGCAACTGTTCTGTACAACGTATGAAACGCTTCTTCTCTATCCTGCTCGACATCCGCCACTCTGATGAAGAAGTCCGCCAGCGAGGACGAAATATTGCCATTATCGGGCTGGCCTTGTTTGTCATCAATGTGCTCATTGCGGTTTCAATTGTCATTTCTTTCCCAGAACTGATTGTACTCTTGATCCCGACTGGGTTTGGCGCCGCGCTCTACATCGCGATCATTGGCATGACCCGCATGGGGTATGTTGATCTTGCCGGTTGGCTGACCGTTGTGGTTTCATTGATTGGAACCATTTCTGCTACGATATTTCATCCTGATCGTCCGGTTGCCGTGTTTATTGTCGTGCCGTTGGTGCTAGCAGCAACGATTCTACGGTTTCGCGATGTTATCGTTGTAACGGTAGCAGTGCTAATTGGATTAGTGAGCATCGCATTTTTGGCTGAGTCAGCAATTATTTCGTTGCCATTACCCGATTTTTTAGTGACGACCAGCATGTTAGTGAGCTTTGTCGCGGTTATTAGTTTCGTCCAGAGCGCCGGTAATGAAAAGCTCTATCATCGTTTGCAGGCTGCATTGCAACAAACCCGACAAGCGGCAACGCAGTTGCAGCTCATGAACGAGGAGCTTGACCGGCGGGTAGAAGCCCAAACTGAAGCGTTGCAAGAGGCGCTGCGCGAGCTTGAAGATCGCGCTGTCGCCCAGAGTCGCCTACTGGCTGAAGTGATTGCGCAACGTGACGTGATCCGCGATCTGAGCGTGCCAGTGCTGCCGGTGGGCAAACAGGCGTTGGTGATGCCGTTGGTGGGTACCATTGATCGCGATCGGTTGACGCTGACTCAAGAGCAAGCGTTGGCCCAGATCGAGCAGCAGCGCGTGCGTTGGTTGATCCTCGATGTGACCGGCGTGCCGGTGATTGATACTGAGGTTGCCGCTGGGATGATGCAACTGGTGCAGAGCGTGCGCTTGCTAGGGGCGGAGGTGGCGCTGGTCGGGGTGCGACCTGAAGTGGCGCAGACAATGGTGAGTCTTGGCATTGAGTTGCCGATTTCGCACGTCTTCAGCGATCTCGCTGGGGCAGTCGAGTGGGTTGGCCGGCAATTGGTGACGCGGTAGGAACATTGCAGCGCAATATCCTTACGGCGCAGGGTACGTATGCTGGTAATCGGGGCGTGGACGGCGCGCCCACGGGTGATGTTAGCGGGATAGCGGCCAGTGCTCTGGCTTTAGCTACCGTTGATCAGCTCTTGCCGGCGATAGCGGCAGTTGACGCAGTAGGTGATGCGGTATCCGGCAACCGTAGCACGCTGGAGCGTATGCCCGCAGTTGGGGCACACGTTGGTTTGCACTTCGCCGCCGCCGGTCACAACCGGTTCAGGGCGCGCTGCCGGCGCCACCGGATGGGCTTGGCTCGATGATGGCGAGGCCGGCGCGGTTTGTTTGGGTTGGAAACTCCACGCTTTGCTGAGTAATTCAACGATCTGGGCATAGTCAAGCGCGCCGCGTGAGCGCGGATCGTGTTCGTAGATCGTCTTTCCCACTGCCGAAGCTTCCGATAAGCGCACGTTCACTCGTACCGGCGGCATGACAAGCTGGCCATAGGTGCGGTTGAGGTGTGCGAGCAGTTCAATCGATTGCTTCATCCGTGGATCGACCATGGTGGGAATGATTGCACGCACCACGCTAGTGCTGCCCTTCACCCGCGCAATTTGAGCGATCAGCTTTTCCAAGCCGCGCACCGAGAAGGGTTCGACGGTGGTAGGCACGATTACTTCGGTGGCGGCCATCAACGCATTTTGATTCAGCACCGTCAGCGAACCGCCGCAATCGAAGAAGATAAAGTCATATTCCGAGCGCAACGGGCGCACCAGTTGTTCGAGCACCCGCACCCAATCGGCGCGTCCGGCAATGGCTTGCTGGGCGAGCAGCAATGACTCATCGGCGGCGACGAGGTCGAGGTTGGGGCGTGCGCTGATCCGCAGATCGGTCAGCGGTTTATGATCGACGATCGCTTCGTAGAGGGTGCGGCGCGCGCGCACACCGAGCGCCATGGACAAATTGCCCTGCGCGTCGATGTCGATCAACAATACCCGCGCCCCTTTCAGCGCCAACCCGGCGCTGAGATTGACAACTGTGGTGGTCTTGCCGATCCCGCCTTTGAGATTGATAACTGCGACGATCCGCGCCATGCGCTGCTCCTTACTCTGGCGCTCTGCGAGGCAACGCGTTGCCAGTGTAGTAGAGCAGGGGCAGCATGTCAAGTAGCGACGACCCCGCAGGGCCGTCGCTAAGGCAGGTTTGGCGCTTAGCGCACCCCCTCCAACCGATCTTCGAGGTCAGCATAGATCTCGCGCAACTGCTCAAGGGTGGCGTCGTCGGCTTGCCAGAAGCCGCGATTGTGAGCTTCGAGCAGGCGACCGGCGATGCCGGCGGTGGCGTGCGGGTTGAGACTGGCGAGCCGCTCGCGCATCTCTGGATCAAGCAGGTAAGTTTCGGCGACGCCTTGGTAGACCCAACCGTCAACCGCTTGGGCGGTGGCGCTCCAGCCGTAGGTGTTGCTGACCCGAATCTCGATCTCATGCACGCCTTCGTAGCCGTGCTTGAGCATACCTTCGTACCATTTCGGGTTGAGCAACTTGGCCCGGCTTTCGATCCGCACCATCTGCTCAAGCGAGCGCACCCGACTGGCCCCCGGTGTGACCAGCTCGGCTACTTCACCCATGAGCGCCGTCGGTCGCACACCACGGGTCTTCTCAACGCTCTTGGTCAGACCGCCGAGGTACTCGTAGTAGTGGTCGATGTCGCTGATCCCATTCTCAACGCTATCGACATTTTGGAAGGTGACGCTCACCGTTGCCAACGCCTTTTCCATCACAGCGCGCGCTTCACTCCATTCGCCGCCGGGTTGGAAGGCGAAGCTCTTGCGAGTCATGAAGGCTTCGGCCAACTGGCCATCTTCCTCCCACGTGCTGCTCTCGACCAGATGGTTGACGTTGGCGCCATAGCTGCCGGAAGCGTTTGAGAAGACACGAGTCGCCGCCGCTTCGACGCTCAAACCCAATTCAGCAGCTTGCGCCAGTGCATGGGCGCGCACGAAGTTGTACTCTGGCGGTTCATCGGCGGTAGCGGCCATGCGGATGGCACGATCGAGCAACGCAGCCTGCGCGGCGAACAGATCGCGGAAGATGCCGCTCACCGTCAGCACCACATCAATGCGCGGGCGGCCTAACTCGGCCAGCGGGATCAGCTCGACCGTGGTGATCCGGCCTAGTTCGTCAGCGACAGCGCGCGCGCCGACCAACGCCAGCGCCTGTGCGATCCCCTCACCCTCGGTCTTGATATTATCGGTGCCCCACAACACCATCGCCACCGTTTCGGGGTAGGCTCCCTGTTCGGCGCGTACCCGTTCGAGTAGCTCGTTGGCGATGGCCATACCGGCGGCGGCGGCAGCCGGAGCTGGTATGTGGAACGGATCAAAGGCGTGGATGTTGCGGCCAGTGGGCACGACCGACGGGTTGCGCACCACATCGTTGCCTGCCGAAGGCAGCACATAGCCGCCGTTGAGCGCGCGCAACAAACCGCTAATTTCGCGCTCGGTGGTCATACGACGCTGAATGTCGAGCAAGTAGTCCCACAGTGGCGTAAGCTGGCCGTGCGGCAGCTTCACGTGGCGAGCCAACGCTTCATCGGCGGCGTGGCCTGTGCCGTGCTCAACTAGCGCCGTTACCGCTGCGCGGCAGATTTCCTCGATCTGGCGATACTGGGCTTGGGCCGCCGGATCGTGGCGCAGGCGTCCGGTCAAAGCAGGGTAGTCAACCCCCAAGGCGCGGCCAACAATGTGGGGCAGCGGTTCGAGCGGCGGCTGGTTATGGCCGCACGGCACGCGGGCAAAGGTTGCAATTAGGCTCAGCACATCGACCTGCTCGCTCGCTTGGGGTGGTTGGCCGAGCACGTGCAAGCCGACCGGAATCATCCGCTGCTCGACCTGCAACAGTTCGTGGCCGAGCGCGGCGACATACTCGTCACCCTCGCCGCTGACCGCAATATTCAGTGCCTCGGCTTGGGCGCGTAGGTCGTCGATCAAAGCCGGGTCGGGATAGGCTCGGTAGCGATCGATGCTGTCTTTGAGTGCGCGCAACCCTTTGTAGAGACCGGCCTGTTGCACCGGCGGTACCAGATAGCTGACCAGCGTCGCCATGCCGCGCCGGCGGGCAATGCTGCCTTCGCTGGGATTATTGACGCAGTAGTAGTACACGTTAGGCAAGCCACCGAGCAAGCGCAATGGCCAGCACTGCGCGCTGAGGCCGGCCTGCTTGCCGGGCATAAACTCAAGCGCACCGTGGGTGCCGAAATGGAGCACAGCGTGGGCTTTGAACACCTTGCGCAACCAGACGTAATATGCGGCAAAGCCATGGTGTGGGGCGGCGTCCTTGCTCATCAACAGCCGGATCGGGTCGCGCTCGTAGCCGAAGCTGGGTTGCAGACCGACAAACACATTCCCAAAGCGGCGGCCAAGGATATGGAGCCGCTTGCCGTCGCTGAGTAACTGGCCGGGGGCCGGCCCCCAATACGGTTCGATATCGACATAATCGGGGAAGAGGCGGCGGTACTCTTCAACTGGCAACGAATCGGCGACGTTACCGTCGGTGCCGTGCAGCAGAGCGTTACCTTCGACCACCAGCCGGCGCAAATCATCAGCGCTCGGCGGCAATTCGACCGTATACCCGGCGGCGCGCAGCTCTTGCATCAGGCGGAAAACACTGGCAAAGACATCGAGATAAGCGGCAGTACCGGCGTTGCCGAGATTAGGCGGGAAATTGAACAGGGTAATCGCGATCCGCCGTTCGGACGGGGGCGTGCGGCGTAGTGCCACCCGGCCTGCAATCCGGTCGGCGGCTAGTTCAATTTCGGCGGGCAGCGGGATCACATCTTCGCGACCGCGCGGCATACCGCCGATTACCAGCGGATCGGTTGCGCCGTCGAGTTCGGGCAGCGACACATTGAGTGCCAGTTGGAATGGCGCAATCCCGCGATCATCGCTGCGCCACTGCTCAATGTGCTGAAAGACCAGCGGGAACAGATCGAGTATCGGTGTATCGAGCTGGTCGAGGATAGCGCTGGCTTGGACGGGATCGGTGCTGGCCGGCCCACCGACGAGAGCGAAACCGGTAGTATTGACAATCAGATCAACATCAGCCGGCGGCTCGTGGCGGCGAGCGCGGACGGCATCGGTAAAGAAACGCTCGACCGTGGGGCGCATATCGAGCGTCGGGCTATAGGCGGCGCGCACTTCGATGCCACGGGCCTCAAGCGCGCGGATCAGCGCTTCGAGATGGGCGCTATTGCCCGACAGCGCAAACGGGCGCATGGTCAGTAACCCGACCGTGCCACCAGTAAATTTCTGGCGCTGCTTGCGCCGCCAAGCGCGGTAAGCGGCCAAATCAGCAAACGGCTCTGGTGCATCAGGGTGAAACGCACCGGATTCGGGAATATCCTGCGGATCAAGTACCGGCAGCTTGCCCTTATAGCCGGGTACATAGCGTTCGATGAACAGCAGTAGCAACCGGCGCAGATTTTCGGGCGTGCTAGCGGCCCAGAACTGGTGCGCTATGACATAGCTATGGATATCGCGCGCCTTGCCGGGCAAAAACTTCAACATCTTGCTCAGGCCGCGCACCAGCGACATCTGGCGCTGAATCTCGCCGTGACCGTGTTTGGGTTGGAATTGGCTCAGCCACTGGCGGAAGGCGCTCTGTTCGGCGGCGGGTTTGGGGCGGAGATCAAACTTGCCAATGCGCGTCTGCTTAATCAGCGAGGGGCTACTCATGATCATGCAAACCGGGCACGGCGCGGTTGCCAAAATTTCGCTCAAGGGGCGGATATACTCTTCGCCGAAGAGCATTGAGCCAAAGACAAAATCAGCTCGTGCCACCGCAGCGGCCAACCGCTCCCAATCGGCGGCGGTGCGCATATCGGGCGGGGTAAAGAAATCAATCGCTAACCGCAGACCGTATTCGCGTTCGATTGCCGCCGCCGCCTTGCGCAGCGCGGGAGCGTTGTTGGCTTCGATACACATGAACACGAAGCGCATAGCAGATCTCCTTGCTAGTTGGTGCAGCGACGCAATGGTACGGCGCGCCGGCGCCGTCACGTTTGTGTATTCAACCTTTGTCCAAGAAGCTATTTTTCATTATATGATATGTCATTATAGATACGTTATCTCATTTTGTAAAGAAACACATATTCTGGAGGCACGGATGGTGAAGATTCAGCAACCGGTGACCGGTTGGCCGCTGCGTGCGGTGGGGTGGTAGGGCAACAGATGGTTCGGTTATGCGGCACTCACACGCGCAGACAAGAAAATTGATGTTGTACCGTCTCTCGTTTTTCTAATACAGGTCTCGCCAATCCGTTGCTTTATGCTACACCTACCCTACAACGCGCCAATCGACCACAGCAAAGGAGCTTTGGGGTGGTCGTCTAGATTCACTGGCATGAGAACGATCGGGCGTGGCAAGAACAAGCATTACCGCAACTCAATTCCCATCTACCACTCGATCCGGTTGGTAAGCTTTTGCTCGCATCGCACTGCCTGAGCGGGCCTAGCATCATCTGTTTTGACCACGCTGCTGCCAAGCTCTGCGGCTTGGTTCAACGCTGGAGTTAGGGTAGCCGACAGCGCTTATTGCTCATTGTCCGCGAACCAGTGGCGCAGGTCGTTGTTACGGGTAGATACGTCCGAGGTGTTGGTATGGAGCGAATTGCCGGAATCGGCGGTCGTAGTAGGCGTGTTGATCCGGCGCTACGCGGTCATGGCCATTCTCATATCTGACCAAGCGAAGAACGGTGAGGGCGCTTGTCTGCCGATCTGATCTTCAAGCCTAGTGCTGCCGGCTTCAGAGTTGAAATGCCAATCCGCCCGCAGCATCGGCTCGGTGTCAATCCTGTCGATTCCGAGCTGGATACACGCGCCGCTGTGTTCTCAGCAACTGAACGCGAACATGTCCGCCAGTTCCTTGCGCGAGCGCATCTTTTTGCAGAGCTTGTAACGCCGTTATGATACGCTGTGTCGCATTGGCACCATGCTGGCGATCCGGCAAGCAGCATGGTTGCGTTGTGGACCAGTTCAGATAGCTCCGCGCAGCCGCACCTAACTTGCCCAAGACCTTGGCCTGCACGTTTCAACCGTATGTCGCGCGGTAGCTGGCAAATGGGCATTACTGCCTAACTGCGCGTTGGCGCCGCTTGATAACTTCTTCGCCGAGGCAAGACCGATGCAAGAGGCATTACGTGAGCTGAATGCAACTGAATCCTACCCGCTAAGCAATGAAGAACTGTCCCAACGGTTAGCTGCGCAGGGATATGCGGTTGCGTGGCGTACTATTACCAAATACCGCAAACAGATGGGAATTCTGGCCCGCCATCAGCGCACTCGTCAGCGCCAATTGGCCAATGCAGGTCAGCAGTTACGTAGGTTCATTTCAAAAAAGACATGAAATCTTCGCTTTGCATCTACATACGATATTCGTGTTCGTTTGCACAAATTTCTCTTTCTGCCTATACTACCCGCCAAGCAGCCTTTCAATCACATATGGAGCCATTCATATTATGAGCCGTGGTATCGCGTTGCTCCTTGACTACGATAATGCCAGTCGCACAACGTTGGTGAACCGCTTACACGAATGGCAATGGCCCGTGTTGGCAACAACCGATGCCCGGCTGATGGCGCATTATCTCAACGATCAGCGAATCGCTATCTGTATTGCTAATGCTACGCTTTTTTCAGATCCACAAAGCGATTTGAAAATAATCAGTAGCACCCTCTCGCCGCATCAGAAGATTGTGCTGGCCGGCGGCGACCCGTGGTTGTTTATGGCCCTCAATGCCAGTTGGCTAGCACACGTTCTCTGGTTGCCGTATCCGGTGCCACATACGTTGCTAGAGGCAATCGTTCGGCCTACACCCGTCGCTGACGATAGGGTTGTGCTTGCCACTGACCATATCGAGGCTGATTCGCCCGGTTTGTTCGCAATCGATCCCATCCAGCGCCGGCTTTACCTCGGCCACCGCGAAGTGCGTTTGAGCAAAGATGAATTGAAGCTGTTGCAATACCTTTACGATGCGAATGGCCGTCTCTGCCAGTACAAAGAACTGGCACAGCTCCTCTACCCGTCACATTATGACGAAGAGGAGTCGCGCCATTTATTGCGGGGGCGGATGTACTATCTGCAATCGAAGATCGAGCGTGATCCGAAGAATCCAAGGTATCTGGTGTGCGAACGCGGTGTCGGTTATCAATTGCGCGTGCCCCGCAAGCAATCGGCTGCCAACCCGCAGCCCCAATTGCTAGCGTAATCGCACCATCCGCACAATGCCGCCAGCAATACCTAACCCGATCGCCAGCCACACCAACCACAGTTCGCTGCCGGCAGCCGGCAGATTGACGCTGCGGGCAGTGACCATAACCACGCTCAGATCGCTGCGGGGTGCGTTGCCGGTGATTACCGGAATGATCCCATCAGTAGCAAAAAGTGTGTTGCCGCCAGATCGAATGTAGCCTCGGAGGGTGTACACCCGTCCGGCGTCGATTACCGCCGGGTTGTAGGTAAGATTAAAGCGGAACGGCGCCTGTGCGCCACTAGTGGCAAATGTCTGTTCAACAATCACCCGTCCGGCTGTGCCGCTAGCAGTCACTTCGGCAATTTGCAAGGTCACGAGCGCATCAGCCGGCAACGCTATCCGTTCGTAGTAGGTAATGGTGCCGGTGAGGCTGGCAGTGCCTTGTGCTATGGTCAGGGTTGGCGCGATAAGCAGCAATACCCCGATGAGAAGGACCATTGCCCGGCGATAGAACTGCATAGTCTGCTCCGTGCTGCAACATCGGCAAGAGAAGATGGTATACTCAAGATTATAAACGATGTGAACGCGCAAAATCTGGCGCAGAGATGCAGGTGCGAACCTGCTTAGGCGGTGATAATGAGATGACGCCAACCTGTTGACTCGTACTTGTGCGCCTTTGCGTTACGTTTCGGAGTTCTTATGCCGCTCTATCTTGTGACAGTGGCGTCGCGCGCCGCCGCTTCGCCGCAGACGCTCTATTTGCTGGCTGGCAATGAATTAGTTCCGGCGGCGGTTTCCCTCGTGGTCGATCAGCTCTTACACGATCCGATTGTGCAGCAGGCCCATTGGCAAGTGGTGGAGGAGAATCGGCCTTTGACCGATCCGTTTCTGCCAGCGACCGAGGCGCTAGTGTTGGAAGTGGCCTATCGGCCCGGCGTGACCGACAGCGAGGGTGAGAGTGCGCTTGAAGGGGCGTATCGGTTGGGGGTGCGCGGGATCGAGCATGCCCGCGCGTTGCGCCGCTATCTCTTACCGCCTGACACCGATCCGGCCCAAGCTGCTGCTGATCTGTCCATCGAGGTGGTGCATACGACGATTGCCTACCATTCCGGCCAGCCTAGCCCGGCGCGGACAGCGTTCTACACGATGCTGGTTGCCGATCCGGCCCCGACCAAGCCAGTGGTGGCAACGGTGCCGTTGCGCGCGGCTAATGACGCCGAATTGCTTGAGATTAGCCAGCGTGGGGTACTGGCGCTCGATTTGGCTGAAATGCGGGCAATTCAAGCTTATTTTACGGTGCAGGGGCGCGATCCAACCGATGGCGAGCTTGAGACGATTGCCCAGACGTGGAGCGAGCATTGTTCGCATAAGACCTTTAAAGCCCGCGTGCAGTATGAGCAGCCGCCAGAGGAGTTGCCGACGAATGCGGCGTTGCATCCTATGCTGGCCCGACTGGCCGCCGGCAAGGCTGACATTGACAGCCTCATCCGTACCTTCTTGATGCGGGCAACCGAGCAGGCGTTGGCCGGGCGCGATGATGCATGGGTGTTGAGCGCGTTTGTGGATAATGCTGGCATCCTTACTTTTGGTCACGATTACGAAGTGTCGTATAAGGTCGAGACCCATAACCATCCGAGCGCGCTGGAGCCGTTCGGCGGCGCGAATACCGGCGTTGGCGGCGTGATACGTGATGTGTTGGGCGTATCGGCCCGCCCGATCGCCAATATTGATGTGCTCTGTTTTGGCATGCCCGATGCGCCGCTCCCGCCTCCCGGCGTGCTCCATCCGCGCCGGATCGCGAGCGGTGTGGTCGCTGGTGTGCGCGATTACGGCAATAAGCTCGGCATCCCCACCGTTGGCGGGGCAGTATTGTTCGATCCCGGCTATACGGCTAATCCGCTGGTCTACTGCGGCACGGTCGGCATTGCCCCACGCGGCATGCACCCGCGCAACGCGCGGCCCGGCGATATTATCGTGGTAATGGGCGGGCGCACCGGGCGCGATGGCATCCACGGCGCGACCTTTTCCAGCATTGAGTTGACCCATACTACGGCCAGCGAAGTGGGCAGCGCGGTGCAGATCGGCGACCCGATCACCGAAAAGAAGATGCTCGATGTGCTGTTGCAGGCCCGTGATGCCCAGCTCTATTCGGCGATTACCGATTGCGGCGCCGGCGGCTTGTCGTCGGCGGTCGGTGAGATGGGCGCTGAACTAGGCGCTGAGGTGCATCTCGAACATGTGCCGTGCAAGTACGCCGGTTTGCAGCCGTGGGAAATTTGGCTGTCGGAAGCGCAAGAACGCATGGTGCTGGCCGTGCCGCCAGATCGGCTGGTAGCGCTGCTCACGCTCTGCACCGCCGAAGAGGTCGAAGCAACGCCGATCGGGCGCTTTACCGATGATGGCCGGTTGCGCGTCTATTATCACGATCTAGCGGTCGTTGATCTTGAGATGGACTTTTTGCACAAGGGGCGGCCCCAGCGTACCCTCAGCGCCCGTTGGGAACCGTCGCCGGCGCTGAGACGATCGCCATCGCTCGCTGATGTACAGCCGGAAGCAGCGCTGCTGGCGCTACTGGCCCATCCCTCTATTGCTTCCAAAGAGCGAATTATCCGCACGTATGATCACGAAGTGGGGGGCGGCACGGTGATCAAGCCGCTGGTCGGCGCTAGTCTCGCCGGGCCATCTGATGCGGCAGTGATCAAACCGGTGCCGCACGATCCGGCTGGCTTGGCGCTCGGCTTTGGCATCTGCCCGCGCTATGGCCGTCACGATCCGTATTGGATGGCGCTGGCCGCAATTGATGAGGCGTTGCGCAACGTGGTGGCAGTTGGAGGCGACCCTGACCGCACGGCTATTCTCGATAACTTCTGCTGGGGTGACCCCAAGCAACCCGATCGCATGGCTGGGTTGGTGCGGGCTGCGGCGGCCTGCTATGATGGCGCAGTTGCCTTCGGTACACCCTTCATCAGCGGCAAAGACTCGCTGAATAACGAGTATCGCGATGCGAATGGCAATCGGGTGGCGATCCCGCCCACGCTGTTGATTTCGGCCCTGAGCCACGTTCATGATATTGGCCAGTGCGTGACTATGGATCTCAAGCAGGCGGGTGATGTGATCTACCTGCTCGGCGCGACGCGGGCCGAGTTTGCCGGCAGCCATCTGGCGGCGGTTGGTATGATCGAAGACGCCGGCGCGTTGCCCAAAGTCGATCTGGCGGCGGCGCGTGCCACCTTCCGCGCGATCCATCGTGCCATTCGCGCCGGTTTGGTGCGCGCTTGCCATGACCTGAGCGAAGGTGGCTTGGCAGTGGCGGCAGCCGAGATGGCGATCGCCGGTGAGTTCGGGATGCACCTGACCCTCAATGGGGTTGACCTCGACCCGATCACGTTGCTGTTTAGCGAAACGCCGAGCCGGTTTTTGGTTGCGGTCGATCCGGCGCAGAGCGCAGCGTTCGAGGCAATGCTGGCCGGCTTGCCGCTCGTGCGGTTGGGTGTGGTGACGGCAGCGCCGGAGGTGCAGGCGGTATGGCGCGATCAGACCCTGATCAATCTGCCGGTGGCCCAATTGCGCGCAACGTGGCAACATGGTCTTGACGCAATTAGTGTGAAGGACGAGGAGCTATGAACGGGCAGAGTCCGCTCGATCGGGCCGCATTTGCGGCTGACATCGAGCGCCGGTTGGTGGCTGAGCCAACTGTCGATTTCCTTGGACGCGAAGGCGATATTTTGCAGGTGTGCGTCGCCAATCAACGGATGCGGGTTGATTTGACCAACTTCTACAATGCCTACACGCAGGCGCCTGAGCATCTTGATCTGGTGTACAGCACCCTCTTGCGAGTGCTGCACGAACAGACGCCGGCACGCGAGGCACGCACCTTCACCGAGGTGGCAGATCGAGTGATGCCGATGCTCAAACCGATTACGCTGCTGAACGCGGTGTTTGAAAAGAAGTTGCCGATGCTAGCCTACCGGCCCTTTCTGGCCGATCTGATCATTGCGTATGTGATTGATGAACCGCAGAGGGTAGCCTACATCAACGAGCGCCATTTGGAGCGGTGGGGGATTGGTGAGCACCAGTTGCACGAGCGGGCGTTAGCCAATTTAGCCGCCCGCACTCACGAGCGAGCGCACTTTTTGATGACCGGCGAAGGGGCGCAGCGGCTCATCGTCGCCAACACCCAAGACGGCTACGATGCGACCCGGCTGCTCTTGCCCGATCTGCTGGCGAGCTGGCAGCCCCATTTTCCGGGCAAGATGGTCATTGGTATTCCTAATCGCGATTTTCTGATTGCCTTTAGCGATGCCGACCAAGACATCTTGACCAGCGTCGCGCATCAGATCCAGCTTGATGCCGCCCAACGCGAATACAGCCTGACCGATCAGCTCTTCACTATCGAAGACGGTCAGATTCGAGAGTACATCTGGGAATAGCAGCGCGCGCCATTGCACGATAGCGCGCAAGGAGCGAGAACTCTGCTGGCGGTTGTTATTACCTTTCTGCTGTACGGCGCTGCATGCTGGTTGTGGTGGCAGCAGCGTAATCCGCTTTACGTCTTTGCATTGGCAGCAGGTCAACTGAGCACCCTGCTCGAGCCGTTTTGGCGGCTGTTGTACAGCATTCAAACGGTGCCGTCGCTGACCTCGCTGGTAACGGCGCTGACGACACCTTTCAATGTCACGGCTTCATTTCGCGCAGCATGGCCCGACACTTTGCCGGCGATGATTATTGCGGCGCTCTACCTCTATCGCTGGTGGAATCCCGGCCTGTTGAACGGTCTCTTCACCTACGCCATCTTCATCAGCATACAGTTGTTGGCAAGCGTGCTAGGCTTGCGCGATCCGGCGCCGCCGGCACTGCTCGGTTCATTATCCTTCGGCATCAGTGCCGAGTTGCTGGCAGCGCTGATGAGCGCCACGATCACGTATGGCCTCTGCTACGTCTTTATTACGGTACAGAATTACTCGTGGCCGATCATGGCGGCGGCTATCTTGCCGATGCCGCTCTTCTTGGGCGGGTTGGTCTACGGGGTGACCGGTGCGCCGTTGTTAATCAGCCGGCTGTTGCCCGACGGCGAGTGGCCGACACGAGTAGGATTGGTGCTGACGCTGCTGCTGTTGGGGTGGTGTGTAGCGATTATCACGTCGGGGTTAAACCGGTTAAACCGGGTGGCGTAAGCAAGATAAGCGACACGAGAGTCAGACAACAATCCGCGAACGGCGCTGACGATGGCAACATCACGCTTGACCCCCGAACTCCTGCTTGCCGCCTACCGGCAAGGCATCTTCCCGATGGCCGACGAGAACGGCGAGATCGGCTGGTACGAACCGGTGCGGCGGGCGATCATTCCGCTTGATGAACGCTTTCACGTCCCGCGCCGGTTGGCGCGCACCGTGCGATCGGGGGTGTTTGAGGTAACGTTTGATACTGCTTTCGAGGCAGTGATCACCGCTTGCGCCGAGCCGGCGCCGGGCCGGGAGACAACGTGGATTTCGCCGGAGATCATCCGGGCTTATAGTGAGTTGCACCGGTTGGGCTATGCCCACAGCGTCGAGTGTTGGCGTGACGGCCAACTGGCCGGCGGCCTGTACGGGGTAGCGATAGGCGGTCTGTTTGCCGGCGAAAGCATGTTTCACCGTGTGCGCGACGCCAGCAAAGTGGCGTTGGTGCATCTGGTCGAGCGATTGCGGCGGGGCGGGTTTGTGCTGCTCGACTCGCAGTTTGTGGTGGGGCCGCACATGTTGCAGTTCGGCACGATCGAGATCTCGCGCGGTGAATATCACCGGTTGTTGCGGGTGGCGTTGCGGACGCCAGCGGTATGGTGAGGAAGAGGGCGCGGCCTTGCCGCGCCCATGGGAACGAGGCAGGCCTCGCCCTTACCGTTGTTTGCGTTTGCGTTCGCGGCGGGCTTCGCGGCGACCGGTGGTAGCCACTGGTCGTGGTGTTGCGGGTGTCGCATCAGCCGGTACTTGACGAGGGGTAGGCGCACGGGTACGCGAATTACGCACCAACTCGGGCAGCACATTACGCATGTAGTAAAAGACATAACCGCCCAAGATCAGCTCAATGACAAACTGAATGTAAAACCAGAAACGCAGGTTAAAGGTTGGCGTATTGAGCATTCGGGCCACACCAAGCGCCACACCAAAGCCACCCACAATCATCAGCGCAATCCCCAACTGGCGGAAAAAGGTCGCTTTGGCCACATTCCGCTCAGTGTGCAGCCAGATGAAGTAGGCGCCGCCCGCGACCAGCAGAATCTGCACAATAAAGAATGTCCACGCATACGAGCCAAATGTAGGACTAACAGCCACGAAGTAGTCGAAGAACCCCATAATGACAAGCCTCTCTCCACGGTCGCCGAGCGTCGGTACTGCTAGATTGTGGCGGCGATTATAGCAGCGCCGGGGATGCTCGTCAACCGTCCATGCTCCATTGCACAATGTTCGCACCAGAAACGTGCCACCTTTTTCGCTAGACATATACAGCAAAAGTATGTATAATGTGCAAAACGCCGCGTAATTTGTGAGGGAGTACACTATGCCCTACCGCATTCGTCGCCGGGCCCATGATCTGATCTGGGTGGTGCTGGAGGATCATCTACACTTGGCCGAAGCGGAACGGTACTATCAAGAAATGTGGCGCTTACTTGACCAGTGCCCGAAGCCGACGGATCTGCTGGTGGATGGGCGACGAATCTCTAGCGCTGATTGGGGAGCGCGCCAGCGTACCGAAGCAATCGCGCGCCATAAGCATTTAGGCCGGATTGCCTTTATTGTTTCTGAACATCATTTACTGTTGTTTGCGCCGTTGGTGCGATTTGTTAGTGGGGTTGGTTTGTTTGGCACCGAACAAGAGGCATTACGGTATCTTGGTACGGTGATGGAATATGGAGATTGATAGTTTTTCTGTTCATTACTACTGCAAAACCTGTGCATAATTGCACAGGTTTTGTTCGTTTCATGTTCAGATTGTATTTGAGGCTATGATCTTGCATAATATACTCAGGTTATTATCGCTGACGACAGGAGCAATGGTGCTATGAGCCAGCCGACAGAATTTGTGATGGTGCTGGGGATGCAGCGGTACAGTCAGGATTTCTTTCGTCGCGCCGAGGCTGAGGTGCGCAAAGAGATACCCGATTTCCGCTTGCATATATTTGAAGATCGCGATGTCACCGTGCGCCCGGCTGAGGTTGAGGCGGCGATTGCCCGCTGTCAGTGTCTCATCCTTTCCCTAATTACGTTAAACGAGACAGCCGAGGTATTGATCCCGATGGTCGAGCGCCACGATCCGCCGGTGGTCTTTTCGTTTGAAGGCCTCCCCGAGGTGATGCGGCTGAATAAGGTTGGTTCGTATAATCTTAAGGGTGGCAAGGGCATGCCCAAACCGGTGCAGAATGTGGCGCGGCTGTTAGTCGGCGGGCGCGAGGAAGACGCGCTCTACGGCTACGTCAAATTGCAAAAAATTACCTCAAAACTGATCAATTTCTTGCCCGGCAAGCGGCTTAACGATTTTCGCAACTGGACGAATGTCAATAATTATTGGAATCATCGCAGTATTGCTAATGCAGCTAATATGTTTAAGCTCATCTTGCGCGAGTATAGCGGGATGAGCCATCTGCGGGTTGACCCGGTGGTCGAGCTGCCGAATATGGGGTTTGCTCACCCCGATGCGCCAAAGTTGTTCGCCAATCCCCACGAGTACGAGCGGTGGGAAAAGGAGCGCAACCGCGCGCGCAAAGGTGTGCCGGCTCCGCTCGGTACAGTGGCGGTGCTGTCGTTCCGCGCCCATATCCTTTCTGGCGCTGATTACCCCAATAAGATCGTCCAGACGCTCGAAGCCGCTGGCTTGCGGGTGCTGCCGATCTTTGTGATGGGGATCGAGAGCCATATCGTGGTGCGTGAGTGGCTCAGCCACATGAAGGTCGATCTGGTGATCAACACGATGGGCTTTCCACTGGTCGGCGGCCCAGCCGGTTCGACGAAGGCCGGCTTGACCGTTGATGTCGCCCGCGAGTTGCTCAGCAAGCTCGATGTGCCGTATATCGTCGCCCAACCGCTGTTTGTGCAAGACGAAGACGATTGGCGCGAGCGTGGCGTTGGCCCGCTGCAAAGCACCTTCCTCTATAGCCTGCCTGAAATGGATGGCGCGATCGCACCGGTGGTGTTGGGTGGGATGCGTGGCAGCACGATCACAACGGTGCAAGACCGGATCGAGCGGCTGGCCCGCATTGCGTGCGGGTTTGTCCGTTTGCGCAAGAAGGCGAACCGCGATAAGAAGGTGGCGATTATTGTGTACAATTATCCGCCCGGTCAAGGCAAGGTGGCGACGGCGGCCTTGCTCGACGTGCCGGCCAGCCTGATCGCGATCCTCGATCGGTTGACTGCTGAGGGCTATCAGGTGGGTCGCTATCCGCGCGATCCCGATACCTTCGCGCGCTGCCTTGAAGGTTTGGTGAGCGATCAGCCGCTGCCGCCCGGTCATCCGCCGGTGGTGATGGGGGTGAGTGCCGATCTGAAAGATTTCTACCGCTGGCTGCGGCCCAGCGATCAAGAGCGGATTAATGCTCGCTGGGGTGCGTTCCCCGGTGATATTGCCCCGCTGGGGCGCGATAAAGTGCGCTTGGCCGGTACCCAGATCGGCAATATCTTTATCGGCGTGCAACCGGTGATCGGTATGCCCGGCGACCCGATGCGACTGCTGTTCGATAAGGAAAATACGCCGCACCACCAGTACGCCCTCTTCTACCGCTACCTCAGTGAGAGCTTTGGTGCCGATGCGATCATTCATCTCGGCATGCACGGCACCGCCGAGTGGATGCCCGGCTTGCAACTTGGCCTGACCGATCGCTGCTGGCCTGATATTTTGCTCGGCGATGTGCCGAATTTTTATGTTTACCCGATCAACAACCCTGCCGAGGCCAATATCGCTAAGCGGCGCGGCTATAGCACCATCATTGGCCACGCTATTCCGCCGTATGGCCGGGCCGGTCTCTACCGTGAATTGCAAGCGTTACAAGACTTATTGGCTGAATACCGCGAGCGACCGGCAGCAGTCGCTGACGATGACCAAAGCCCAGAGGCGGTTGCGATCATGCAGAAGATCGCGTTGCTCAACCTTGATAGCGATCTGGTGCGCCAGCCCAACGAGCCGTTTAGCCGCTTCGCTTCGCGGGCCTACGCCTATCTGCGCGATTTAGCGGCGACGATGATTACCGATCGCTTGCACGTGTTGGGCAGTGCCCCGCCGCCCGAAGAGCAACTGACCCTGATCGTCGAGACGCTCAAGGTGCCGCGCGGCGAGTTGCCCGGTTTGGCTGATCTGTTCCTCGCGGCACGGCGCGTTACAATGCGCTACGGCGACGTACTGGCGCGGGCGCGGCAGGGTGATGCTGAAGCGTTGGCCCTGCGCGACGAGATTGAGTCCCGCTGCACCGAATTCGTCCAGCAGACGGTCTTTGGTCATCTGTCGCCCGATCAGGCTGCGCACCAGTTTGGCTTGCCTACCGGCAACGAAGTGCTGGGGCTGATCCAGCATGGGCGAGCGTTGCTGGCGGCATTGCGCGATAATACCCAAGAACTTGACTACCTCATGCGCGGGTTAGGCGGTCACTACATTCCGGCAGCCCCCGGTGGCGACATTATCCGCGATGGGGTGACGGTGCTGCCTACCGGGCGCAACATCCACAGTCTCGACCCCTTCCGGGTGCCGACCGATAGCGCCTACGAGCGCGGCGCGCGCATCGCCGAGGCGTTGATTGCTTCTCATCGCGCCGAAACCGGCCAATACCCAGAGACAATTGCGCAGGTGTTGTGGGGTCTCGATGCGATTAAGACGAAGGGCGAGTCAATCGGTATCGTGCTCGGCCTAATCGGCGCGCGCCCGGTGAAGGATGGGCAAGGCAAAGTCGGGCGCTACGCGCTCATCCCGCTGGCTGAGCTGGGCCGGCCCCGGATCGACGTGCTTATGACTGCCTCCGGTATCTTCCGCGACATCTTCGCCGGCACGATGGATATGCTCGACCGGTTGGTGCGGGAAGCGGCTGAGGCCGATGAGCCGGTGGAGATGAACTTCATCCGCAAGCATGTGCAAGAGCTAATGGCTACCGGCAAGAGCTTCGATCAGGCGACGGCGCGTATTTTCACCCAAGCTGCCGGCACTTACGGCACCGATGTCGATGAGGCGATTGAAGGCAGTGCGTGGGAGAAGCGGGAAGAGCTGGAGGAGCTGTTCATCAAGCGCAATGCCTACGCCTTTGGCGGGCGGCAGAATGGTGAAGCGCAGCCAGAGGTATTGCGCTCGTTGCTCGGTACGGTCAGCCGGGTAGCGCAAGAGATCGATAGCGTTGAGTACGGCTTGACCGATATGCAGCACTACTACGGTTATTCAGGTGCGCTGAAGGCTGCCGCCGAACGGGCCACCGGCCAGCGGGTCCCGCTCAATTTTGTCGAGAGCTTCACGGCTGAGACGAAACTGCAAACGCTTGAGCAGACGCTGCGGGTCGAATACCGTACCAAGTTCCTTAACCCGAAGTGGTACGAAGGTATGCTGCGTCACGGCCACAACGGCGCCGCCGAGATTGCCAGCCGCTTCACCTACATGCTCGGCTGGAGCGCCACGACCGATGCGGTTGATAAGTGGGTTTACGACGAAGCTGCCAAGACCTTCGTGCTTGACGACGCCATGCGCACCCGGATCGAGCAGCTCAATCCGGCGGCGGCGCGCAATATGGTAGGTCGCCTGCTCGAAGCGAACGCACGCGGGATCTGGCAGACCGACGAAGAGACGTTGGAACGGCTGCGTGAGTTGCATGCCGATCTGGAAGATCGGTTGGAGGGGGTGGCCTAGGGCCGTATGACGGCACCGGGAGAGCCAACTGCGGCTCTCCCGGTTTTGTTTTTCTGAGGCGCGGCGAGGGTGTATCTCTCGCTGATGTTGCAATCTGGCGGCCGCATCTTTAGATTACCCTACCCATCCCCCTTGACAAGCTGGGAAACTAGTTGTATCCTCCAAATAGTTTGAAAAAACAAACTATTTGGAGGATCAAATCGTGTACCACGAACTCGACCCACCCTACACCCCAGAGCGCGTCGCCGAGTTGTTCAACCTCGTGCATAGCGAGCTGATGGGCCAAAGCATGGAGACGCTCTTACAATTCTTGCAACGGACGAACCTCTCGATGCCGCGCCTGATTGCACTGATGCACATGCACCGTTGCCAAACGGCGACCATCTCATCGCTGAGCGAGCATCTCAATTTAACGATGGCAACCACCAGCCAGATCGTCGATCAACTGGTGCAAGATGGGTTGGTAGAGCGCAGCGAATCACCGTATGACCGTCGTCAAAAGCTCGTCTCACTCACGCCCGCCGGAGCGCGGCTGGTGGCTGAAGCGCGCCAGATTCGCTTGAGCGAAGCTAGCCGTCATCTCCGCCAGTTGCCGCCTGAGCTGCTCGAGCGGCTCGGTCAGGCGCTCAGTGCGGCGTGCCGCGAGTGGAACCTCGCGACGGCTGAGTAACCTTATACGCAGTGAGTGCGCCTTCGTTGAAGATAGCGTGGATGCCGCGCTGTCATGGGTGTCTGTTTGCAATACGCAAAGACGCGAAGGCGGCAACGGGTGCGAGGCTTTTGTGTTGGAAGGTATGAGGGTACATGTGACGATCCATCCTAACCCTTTGCGTGGATCACTTCTGCGCCTTCAGGTTGGAGGAGATTGCTGGTGGGCTACGTTCCCTCACCCTAACTTGAGGGTAAGATAGACAACATTTGACATAAGTTTGGCAAGACAAGGAGTTACCCAACCGTATGGCTACGACCACATCGCCAACGACTGTAGCTACAACCCGGATTGATTACGCCGTGACGCTTGATCAGCGCAGCAAAGTGCTGATCTTAATCGGAGTCTTGCTTGGTCTGTTTCTCTCGGCGCTCGATCAGACGATTGTCTCGACAGCTTTGCCGCGGATCGTGGCCGATCTGAAGGGGATCGAACTGATCGGGTGGGTTTCGACCAGCTATCTGCTGGCATCAACGGCGATGGTGCCGATCTACGGCAAGCTGTCAGATATCTACGGGCGCAAATATGTCTTATTGTTCGGGATCGTGGTCTTTTTGCTTGGCTCGCTGTTGTGTGGCTTAGCCGGTGATATGACCCAGTTGGTCTTCTTCCGCGGCTTACAAGGCTTTGGCGCGGCGGCGCTCACCTCAACCGCTTTCGCCATTCCCGCCGACCTGTTCGCACCAGCGGAACGGGCGCGCTATATGGGTCTGTTTGGCGCCGTATTCGGCTTGTCGAGCGTGGTGGGACCGTTTATTGGCGGTCTACTGACCGACAACCTGAGCTGGCACTGGATCTTCTTCGTCAACTTGCCGTTGGGCGTGATAGCACTCGGCTTTATCATCGCCAAGCTGCCACGCTTGCACAGCGGCCTCAAACCGGCGATTGACTACGCCGGCGCAGCAACGTTGCTGCTGACGGTGATCCCATTCTTGCTAGCGTTGACACTCGACAAGAATGACTTTCCGTGGACGTCGCCGCTGATCGTGAGCTTGTTTACCGTCAGCATAGTTGGCTTGATCTTCTTCCTGCTGATCGAGCGGCGGGCTGAATCACCAATCTTGCCCTTACACCTCTTCCGCATCCGCACCTTCACCCTCACCGCAATGATCGGCGTCACGGTTGGCGCCACTCTCTTTGCGGCAATCTTCTTCCTCTCGCTCTATCTGGTCAATGTGCTCGGCGTGAGCGCCACTGCCGCCGGCACTACGCTCATTCCACTCACCCTTAGCCTTGTGGTTGGGGCGATGGTGTCATCACAGATCGTGCAGCGCACCGGGCGCTACAAGTGGGTGATCATCGGCGGTATGGCGATTATCGTCGCGTCACTCTGGTGGCTGACAACGCTCACCCCTGAGACGTCGATCTGGATGGTGCGGCTGCGCATGATCGCACTTGGTCTTGGTCTTGGCCCCTCGATGCCGATTCTCAATCTGGCGATGCAGAACGCGGTACCGCGCACCGATATGGGGGCGGCAACGGCCAGCCGGCAATTCTTCCAGCAGATCGGACAGGTGGTGGGTTCGGCAGTCTTCGGTGCGCTGCTCACCAGCGTCTTGACCACGACTCTGAGTGCGAATCTGGCTCCGATTCAGGCCCAATTGCCGCCGGCAATGGCTGCTCAGTTCGACAGCAGCGCGCTGCGCAATGGGATGGGTGCCGGCGAAGGGGCAAGCGGCGAAGTGGTTGATCCGGCAGTACGGATCGAACAAGCGATTGCCGAGCAATTTGCCGCCCGGCGCGAGTTGATCACGCGCGCGCTGCGCGATGCTGATCCGGCGGCAATCGAGGCGCTACGCGCTGACCCGCAGATCCCTGATCAGCAGAAGGCGATGCTGGATATGGTTGGGAGTTTGCCGGCAGTCGCCCGCACGCAGGCACTCGACCGGGTGTTGGCGCAGCTTGACCAAGCCGAGCAGACGGCCCGTGCCGAGGGTCGGGCGATCGGCGAGCAGATCAGTGCAGCCCTGAAAGATGCCTTCACTACCAGTGTGACAACCATCTACTGGTACGCGATTTGGTTGGCAGTGATCGGGTTGGTGCTGGCATTGTTCATTCCCGAACTGCCGCTCCAACGCAGCTACGGCCAAGATTTGCCGCCAATGATGGAGTGAGCAGTCGCAACGCGAGCAAAGGGCGTTGCTTGCCCCCTCCCCCGCTGGGGGAGGGGAGGACGACTCCTCCGCCGGAGGAGGGATCAGGTAGGAGAGGAAGCCAAAAGGACGTGAACATCGCCGAGGGCGTAGGGGATGGGGATAAACTCCGCATCCTCTGCGCTCTCGGCGTCCTCTGTGGTAAACATTCTGCCCAACTTCCTCAGCCCAGCACTGGCGGCGATGGCGGCGCAAATCCCGGCTGCATTGTCGCTGGCGCAGTGTGACCGGCGGCATGAAAGGGCGATGGACACTTCATAGGCGACAACCGGCCAGCACGCAACCGCCGCCTCACTGCACAGCCTCGGCCAGTAACCGCATCGCCAAACGGTGCGCATCGCTGTTACGATAGCCCTTCATCGCCGTCGCATCGCGCCAGACCGTCTTCTTCCAAACAACATTGCCCCACTCGAAGCGGATGGCGATATGAACAATGCCATCGGCGCGTTAGTCCTGCACCATCGTGCGCCAGACAAAGAGTGGCATGAGGAAGACCGAACGGACGCGCAAGCGGGTAATCGAGACTTTCTCAATTGATAGTGTTTATTTATGATGTAAATACACAACGTTAATTTATTTTTGTCAAGCGGCTACTCCCATCACTAGTCAAGTCAGGTATAATACACAAAAGATCCGTCCGATATGGCAACGAGGTGTTATGTGGCTACTCCACGATCTCGTCGTGGTCGCGGCCAAAAACGCAGTTCCGCATTAACGGTGCAGCGGCGGTTATGGCTGATCAGTCGGTTTGTGCGCGGCCCGGCGACACCCGCCGAGCTAATCGCCGACGCGCGCCGCACCTTCGACTCTGGTATTTATCCTGCTAACGCACTGGTTGCGCTTCGCCACGATTTCAACGCGCTCCGCAGCGAATTTCTCTGTACAATCGAACGCCAACCTGACGGGCGCTACGCACTGACCGATTTTGGCCGGCTTACCTTACTCAATCTACCTGACGAAGAGCTTGAGGCATTGGCCTTTCTCATCACAATGTTCAGTGAAGGCAACTGGCCAAACGGCCCGCAGGTACGATCGCTACTCGATCACGTCATTGCGTTACTACCGCCAGAACGGCGGTCAAACCTCCGCCAACAGCAGGAAATGGAGATTGAATTCCCCCAAAGCAGCCAACCGGTTGATCAACAATGGTTAGCCCGACTCAAGCGCAATCTGCGCCGCCATGCGCTACGCTTTCTCTACCGCTCAACCTTTAGCCAAGAACCGGAAGCGCATCGGGTGGCGCCGGTACGGCTCTTGATGCGCGACGGCCATATCTATCTCGAAGCCTACTGCTACAGTTCACCTCATCCGACGACGGTAGGGCGCTACGTACCCTACCGGGTTGACCGCATCATTCCCGATTCGCTGCACGTCGAACGGCGGGTCTTGCCACCCGAACTGCCGCCGCGCAAGATGTGGTCATTGCGTTACCGACTCTCGCCGCAAGTGGCGCGCAACCGCGACGTAGCGCTCTGGTTTCCCAACAGTTCAGTGACGTATCACCCCGACGGCAGTGCCGAGATCTCGGCCCAAACCAGCGATCTGTGGCAAGCCGAGCAGATTCTGCTCCGCTACCGCGAACATTGCCGCGTGCTCGAACCGGATGAGTTGGTGGAAATGATCCGGCAGACGATCGAGCGGATGCGTGCGGTATATGCCGAGTAAAGGGATAGCGTGCGGCAGCTTGGTTGCCGACACGGAGATGCGATTATCGCCACAACAAGCTGAGATAAAGCAGCGTAATGACGGTGATACTGACGATGATAAGGCCGTTGATAAACCACTGTGGCGCCGGCTGCGGTTGTAAGCGCTCGTCGCGCACCACCTCAAGCTCGGCCTGCAATGCTGCTAGCGTCACCTGCCGATTTGCCGGAAACGGATTGAGCATTCTCGCGATCAGCGCTTGAGTGGAAGGCGGCAACTGCTCACCATCCAACAGCTCGTGCAACACCCAACCCAGCGCGAAGAAATCGCTCCGTTCATCAATCGGCCAGCCGGCCCATTGTTCGGGCGGGGTGTAGGTAGGCCGGCCAATCCCCTGCACTTCCGGCGCGAGCTGGCCGTGATAGCGGCTCAGGCCGAAATCGATCAGTGCCACCTCACCGCGCACTCCCACTATAATGTTTTGTGGGTGCAGATCACCGTGAATGATCCCGTGCGCGTGCAAGATGCTTAGCACCCAGCAGAGATTGATCGCGATGGTGAGCGCGTCGTGCGGATGACCGGCGGCAAGGATGGACGCTAGCGTCTGGCCGGGAATGTAACGCTGGACATAGTAATACCCGTGGCGATCGCGGCCCATCGTAATGAAACGCGGGAAGCAGGGCCATTCACCATAATATGCCTCCGGTAGTGCGTGAACTATCTTGATCTCGCGCAAGAACGCGCGGGCAGCGTCGCGGATCGGCAAGCTGCGACTAGTGGGGGCAAGGCGTTTGATCACTACGAATTGCTTATCCCGCCCATCGTAAGCTAGATCAACAATGCTGTGAGCCGTGCGGGTCAGCAGGCGAACCACCTGAAAGCGATTGGCCACGACCTCGTTGCGCGGAACCGTTGTCATCACGGCACCTCCAACAGGTCGCGGAGGGTGCTGAATGGCGTTAAGCCATCGAGGACGAGCGTTTCATCACCATATTCGATCATTAGTGTGCCGGTATCGAACCAGTAACCGATGGGATTGGACGGGAAGCAATATTCGCGGACATAGATCCGTTCGATGATGCGGCGTGAACCAAACGGATAGCCGTAATCGATGATGAGCCTGTCACGGGTGATCACGATGTTGAACCGGCGTTCTCGGATCACCAGCACGATCAAGACCAGCAGGGCAGTCGTACTTGCGAAGGCGAATCCAAATGCGAGCGAGATATGCCCAGTGATGAAGGTTTGCCGTGCCAATCCAGCGCAGCTTCCGTAGAGGGCAGCGAGGCCGAGATAGTGCTGTAGGCGCCGCAGCGGATGACGACGGAACGGGGTCGGGGGAGACTGGTGAATGATCGCCATCGTGTCCTCCTTCGCCGGGTGGCGCGAGCCGGTTCGGCAGCACGAACCGATCTGAGGGCCGGTGTTCCGCTAGGTGCCTGCTTCTAGCAAAAAGTACGGAAAATCACCTCCTTTTTACGCTTTTTTAATAAGTAAGTAAGTTTGTTGTATGCTGCGATGTGGATTTGATTTGTTACGATGATTATAAGTACCCACAGATCACATCGCATCCATCAGAAGACTCATGGTTGGATTAAGTGTGATCGCCAAAAGGATCATGCTTCATGGCAAAGATATGCCGGCGCTCGCCGCCATTCGGCAACAAAAAAACGGCGCAGCCGGCTGCGCCGTCTCTCAGTATCGCTATTGGCTCTCGGTTTAGGTCGATTCGGCTGGAAAGCTGCTGCCCACTTTTAAAATACCGAGATCATAGGCGCGCGCAATAGCGTGAACCCGATTGGTCACTTGCAATTTATCACAGATGTTTTGAATATCCCGTTTAACCGTGCCGGCGCTACAACTCAACTCTTTCATCATCTCTTCGATCAGAGCACCGCGCGCCATCAGGCGAAGGACTTGTTCTTCGCGTTCGGTGAGCGGGTTCGTGAGGTTATGCCGGGTATGCGCCCGCCGAACTTTCCGCAACACCTCCTCTAACAAGCGTTCGAGTTGGTCAGAGTCGTTGAAAACCTCTTTCGAGACGGCCATATCAGCGCCTTTGCGCTGGACCTGTTCGATCCACTCTGGATAAGCCGTCATCGCAATAACAGCCACCCGCGGCGCTTGGCGTTTGATCTGTTCGATCGCATGAACACCCGTCCATTTGTCGCCGTACCACGAAATATCCATCATGATGATATCTGGTTGGAGCTTGCTTGCCATGCTGATCGCTTCTTGTGGGGTGTGTGCTTCACCAACGCATTGAATATTGGGAATATAGGCGAGTACCTTTTTCAGCCCTTCGCGAAAGAGAGCTAAATCATCGGCAATAACGACTCTGATGAGGGTGTCCATGCCTGCTCCTCCTTGATCGGTCCGGTGATCTGCACGATGACGCCGCCGGTAGGACGTGGTTGTACGGTTGCCCGCCCGCCGATCCGTTCAGCCCATTGTTGAATTGCAGTTAAACCATACGCACCCCGCTGGCGCAGGCTTTCCATACTCTCCGCCATACCGCGACCGTTATCTTCGATCGTGAGCGTAAAGCCAGTGTCTGTTTGGGTGTACTTAATCCATACCGCGCCGTCTGGCTTGAGATGGATTTCAGCGTGTTTCGCGATATTGGCGAGTGCTTCTTGACAAATGCGGAAGAGGGCGTAAGCCGTTTTCCGAGGCAGGCTGATGTTGGTCAAGGGATCGAAGAAGATCGGGATATCTTTGAGCACCGATCCTCTAAGCAAATTGATGTAATCATTGACCATCCGGTCAAATGACTGCTCGAGATCGGTACGTCCGCGGAGATCGTCTTGAATATAGCGCAATTGTTGGTAGAGAAACTTCGCCGCTTGATTCGTTTGCAGTAACTGCGGGGTAATCGAAGCTACCGGCTCAGCTCGTTCGAGTTGTCTGATCATCGTATTGAGTGAGAAAATTATGGTTCCTTGCACAAAATTAAGCAGATCATGGACATCGAGACCTAAACTTTCGCGGGTTGTCCGGCGAATATTGACGATATTCACCCCGTTCAAGACTTGTTTACCAAATAATTCCAATAAATCATGCGCTGGCGCAGGGAAACCCTCGCCATAGTCAGGTTCGTAATTTTCAAAGATTAATACGCCAACCACCATCTGGCGCTGGTCGCGAATCGGGCCAGCAAGCAAGGAACGACCGCGCGCGGTAGGCAAATGCTCAAGCTCATCGCCGGCAATGCCATGTTCGGCATACCATGCCAGCAACGTATCACCAGTAAGGGTGATGATCTGATTGTGCGCCGCAATGGTGGTCGCCAAACGCCAATAGGCTTCATTGTCGAAGTAACCATCGCGCTGCGATGACACCGCTAGCTCAAACTCATAATCTGGTGATCGGCGCAGGAAGATGGTACAGTGCTCGCATGCGAACAGGTTCGCTCCGAGCTGGGCATACGATGCAATGAGTTTGCGCTCGTCATGAATGCTCATTAACGCCGTGCCGCTCTCAAGCAACACCCGTAACTGTTTTTGTTGCTGTTGTAGCGTTTCCACCAGCCGCGCGTTGTCAATTGCCGAAGCGGCGGCATTGGCAAGCAGCATGCTCAATACTACATCGCCTTCACGGTAGAAGGAGGGCGTATGGCTGTCGAGCGCGATCATCCCGATACATTGGCTGCGATAGATCAGCGGTGTATAGAGGATGCTGCGAATGTTCGCTGTCTGATACCGTTCCGATTCTTGGACAAAGTGGGGGTAGGTTTGGGTGACATCAGTCTCAACCAGCGGTTGTTGCTCACGCAACACACGGCTGTTAGGGAACCGCTCATCGTGAATATCGAACGATAAGGAACAAACCGCGTTCCGATCAGCAAAGCCGTCGCATTCGACAATCTGCAAATAATGGCCGTAGAGCAACTGAATCGAAGCGCTGTCGTAGCCTATCAGATTATGATAAGCTTTGAGGATATGCTGATAGACGCCGGTAATGCCTTCGCTCAAGTCGCTCATCTGCTGAATATGCTTGCGTAGGCGTTCAGCCTGTTCGTTCCGCCAAATCACGGCTGCTGCCAGCTGGGCATGGGTCGCCAGCGCCTCGAACCGCCGGCGTTCCTCGGAGGTAAATGTCCGTGGCTTATCGTAATCAAGGGTGAGAATGCCAATAATGCTGAGGTAGCCGATCAGTGGCGCGACCATCAGCGCGCCAATAGGTGGTTTGCGGTGAATAAAATCGGGGTCGTGAGCGGTATCCGTGACAAACTGAATGTGCCCTTCACGCAGTGCGCGCGCATTAATGCCGGCGAGGGGGCTAGGTGGTGCGCCGTAATCAAAGCCGCGCCGGTGGCGGGCCACGATCAATTGTAAGGTCTGGCTCGCCCGATCGAGCCGCCGGATTTCACATTTGCTTGCGGCAGGAAACGCTTTCAGCGCTTCTTCAACGATCGTAGCAAAAACGGTTTGGCCGCGCGTGCTGGCATCGTAGATGCGGTAGAACCGTTCCGTCTCTTCAAGCTGCCGTTGCCGGGCAAGGTACAGTTCCCGGTACTCGATTGCATGGGCGAGCCGTTCGCAGATCATGGTCAAATCAATTTCATGCAGGCGCTGAAACCCCTCACTGTGCAATTGGCCGTGCTCGTTCAGCCGGTTGACTAACCGCACAACGCCGATAATCCGCCGGCGTCCGTTGAGTGGTACGACTAAGAGATGTTTCACTTGCCTGCTAGGGAGGGCCTGTTTGTATGCCTCAAAATATTTGGGATGCGCGGCCAGATATTCGGCAAGATTATCGATGATCACTGGTGAGGCGTCGAGGTTATTGGCGACAACGGTTCGCCCAAACGGTGATCCCGCTAAACCGGGCAATGCAAGCCCGGTAATCCCTTGGCCTAATTCGTAATTCTCCTCGAACGGTAAGGGCGGGCCACTGATGATGTCACGGGTCAGCCGCCCATCCTTGAACCAAAAGATCGCCGCTGATTCCGCTCCAAAATCTTTACGCACCGAGTTCAGCAGTTGGTGAAGAGCGATTGTATACCCTTGCTGATCCTCTTCAACAATAGCATTGAGCAATTGTTCGTACAAATCCAGCCGGATCGTGCGCGGTGGATTGAGAAACAGCAAGAGCTGCTCACCATCTGCGACCCGTTGCGACTCGACATCAAATTTGATTCTACGCCCACCGGGAATTTGCATAGTGTATCGTTGCGGATAGGGTTGGGGCTGTTGGCAGGCTACGCAATTCGCATGCAAGCAAACCAAATACTCGTAGCAGGTCATCTTTGGCGTCCATGGGCCAAATTGCTGTTCGAGCGCATGATTGACAAACACGAGCCGGCGATGTTGATCGACCACGCAGATTCCAGCTTGATATCGATCAAGGATTTGGACTAATTCGGTCTGCAAACTCGCAAAAGCGTCCGGATGCAACGATATGCGGCGCAAGACATATAACAACAGCAAGCCAAAGATCGTAATGGTAGGCGCGATCGCGATTTCGAGCAGACTATCAGCATGAAAGCTGCCTACCGCGGTGGCCGCGCTAATCGAAAGCCCACTAATGATGCTGCCCCAGAGGTTGTTGAGAAAGCGCATCGCGCTAACGATGGGGATGAGGTAGAGTACCCAAAAGACGTTGGACGCCGCCCCAAGCTGCAGAATAGCCAAGCTGATTAAGATGACTTCGATCAGATTTTGCAGGAACTTCGCTAACGGTTTGTGCCATTGTTCCGGTTGAAACGCACCCCAAACAGCCGTAAACACCTGAAAACAGGTCATTATGCCGATGATAAGCCAGCCTGTTTTTAAGTTTGGCTCCGGTATGTTTGGCGCTTTGAGCCATGCCCACACGATGAGCAAACCTAAACCACCGACCCGCAGGCACCAAATCAAGAACAACGCACCGCGCTCTTGGCCGAACCATGCTCTGAGCTGGCGCCACCGCCAGTTGAGATTGAAACGCATGTCGGGGCTAGACTGCGCCTTCTCAGTTGCAGGATTGAGCGGCATGTTTGACCATCCTTTACGTACTGGTCGTCTGCCATGAATACATGTATCGTACCAGTCGCAGCAATCGTATGGGAAGGTACAAATTGTTCGATTCGTTCAGCAAACCGTGATCTGTTTAGCTCATCGCACGTGCTTTCAACACCAATGCGGTATACTTGCACCTAAATGCCAAGCTAGTTTGCGACCTACGTTTTGCGCTATCCGTTCCCGCCTTCGTGTAGGTGGAGCATGCGGCGCCATCTCCCGCCGGGGGGTGGCCTAGTGGCAATACGGTGTTCTTGGTTACGAGCTTTTGGTCACGGAAAGTCAATGGTTATGGCTGAACCTAAACTGACTCTGCCGGCGTTGCATGTGTTACGGATCCGGGTCACGCTGCGGCTGGCGGCGCCAGTACGGTTGCCGTCGTTCAAAGGCGCGTTGTTTTGCAGCGGGTTGGGCTATGCGTTGCAACGGATTGCTTGCCCGCAACAGTGCTAGGGCTCGTTTAGATCGAGGTGCGTCTACTACGGCAACGCTTAGAACGTGATGATTGTGGGCGAGTCACCCGGGCGCCGGGTGGGACGATAGGGCGTAGGTCGTTGGCCCGCCCTGAAACGAGATGCCTTAGGAGACAGCAATGGACTTTAGCGAACAACTCCGTCGCTTCTGCGAACGAGTAGGTGACCGGCGTGCGGTGGCATTAATCCTCACCGGCAGCGGCCAAACCGATACCGCTGCGCTTTTGCTGGCGGCACTGCAACCGCAGCGAGTTGCCTTTCTGCTGACGCCGGAAACGCATAACTTCCCTGAACGAGTGACGCAGCAGATCGAGTTATCGCCTGATCCGAATTGGTTGCGCGAGGAAGTCCATTACACCGACATTAAGCAGGTCTATCGCGCATTGCGCGCGATCATCGAGAAGTGGTCTGATCTGCCGCGCGAACAGATCCTCGTTGATTTAACCGCCGGTACCAAAGTTATGTCGGTAGGGTTGGCCAAAGCGGCCTATGTGCTCGACCTCGGCACCATCTACATCGAGAGTGATTACGAGCAAAACCGGCCTAAGCCGGGCACGCAGCGTCTGATCGATCCGCCTGATCCGTATGAAGTCTTTGGCGATCTCGAAGCAGAGGAGGCCGCTCGCGCCTTCAATACCCACGACTACCTGCGCGCAGAGCAAATCTACGCCGATCTAGCCCGGCGGGCGCCGGAACCTGATCGCGCAACGTATGCCGCCCTCAGACAATTGGCCGACTCTTATATCAAATGGGAAGCGTTTGATTTGAAGGCTGCTGCCCAGACGTTGCAGAGTCTGCTGAGTAAACCGTTGCCTGCGAAACTCGCGCACCATCATAACGTCTTACAAGCTCAGCAGACTGCGTTAGCGCACCTCGTCCAGACTATCAGTGCCATGACACAATCCGCTCGCGCTCTTGCCACTCTGAAAGACCTCGATGCTGTGCTGCCGCTGCTTGGTTCGCTGCACGCCAATGCTTTGCGCCGTGAAGCGCAGCGACGCTTCGACACAGCCGCATTACTGCGATACCGGTGTATGGAATTGATGAGCCAGCACCGGCTGGCGACCTATGACGTGTTAGCTGAAGAACCTGATTTAGATACGCTCAAGCAACGGATTCCAGATCTTGATCAACGTTACCGGCAGGTTGAGCAATCGCTCGGTTTTCAGGGGCGGGGATTGCAACCGAACCGCAATGGCGCATACAACCCGATTACGCTACTCAATGGCTATATGCTGCTAGCTGCGCTGAACGATCCTTTGGTGCAACGTGTGGAACCAATCGAGATTCGCAATCGCTCACACGTCCGCAATCGCAGCATTCTCGCCCACGGCTTCCGCCAGATTACCGAAGCTGAATATTGCGATTTTGTTGAGGTGGTTGAAGAGTTGCTCAATCAATTCTTCGCGATTGGGCAACGGTCGCGCAACGATTGGGAGGCGCTGTACCGGTTTGTGACGGTGTGATGAGGCAGCGGTTAAAGGCTGGCACTGGCTCGTCCTTATCAGTCAAACGGTTCAGTCCCTTCACCGGTTCCGCTCCCCAATTGTCATTGCGAGCCGCCGGAGACGGCACAGCAATCTCCTGCGAGCACGGGAAAGATTGGTTCCGCCATTGGTTGCGCTGAAGCAGGAGATTGCTGTGGTCGGGCGGTACCCAGCCGCGCCGGCTGCCGTCGCTCCCTCGCAATGACACGAGGGGCACACTCTCGCAATGACAACGTCACGGCACTAATATCGCAAAATCGCCGCAATCCGCTGGTGGGCTTGGAGGGAACCGTTCGGCACAAAGACCACCTTGCCGCCGCGATCAATCACCACTGCGATCACCTCGTCCACTGCGTCATCGAGAGCGGCTGGCGTGGTTGGCTCATCAATGAAGATTAAGCGTTGGCTGCTCTCGTCAACCAACGCGGGCTGGTGGTAGTCTTCCTCGACTAACAGGGTTGCGATGCGACCTTCGTGGGCAAATCGCCACACTTCCCCCAACGTAGAGCAGTAGCGTTGCCCTCCTACCGCTACCTCAAGCTCACGCAAGACTTGTTGGCTGCGGTGTTGCAGGTTGGTTTCAACCAACGGCCAGATCAGGCGGCCAAGATCGTGGGCGGTGAAGGTATCGTAATTGCCGGTCAGGGTGGCGACAATCGCGTCGTGGTGCTTGCTCACTTCGCGGAAAAAGGCGAGGTAGCGATCAACCCCAATCAGCGCCAGCGGCAACGGATCGCCAGCCATAAACGGCGCGAAGGCTTCATCAACTTGCCGGAAGAAGATGCGGTGATGTTCGTCGCGGTAGGCCGACTGGTTAATCGCCGGGTCGTTGGGAATGCCGCGCGCGCCACCCGGCCCAAGGTGGGTCATGGGGAAGCCGCCGGTCTGAATTTCTTGCAACGTCTCGCGAGTAGCCTCGAACAGGCGAGTTGGCTTCTCGCTGAGGGCAAGCACCCAATAGCGCGGCGTGCGGTTGAGCGCGTAAACCAGATCGCGGGTGTAGAACGTTTCATCCACCACTACCCGCTCTTTCAGCGCAAATGGCACCATAAACATAAATGAGGTGTCTTGATTGACAAACATTGCCAATCCGTCCAGCGTGTAACGGTAATCGATGTCGCCGGCCAGCGCCTCAAGCCGGCGCAAGATTGGTTCGACGGTGCGCTTGCCGTAGGTGCCGGTGAGCCGGTTAGCGGCAGCCGTAACCAGATTCTTGACTCGGATGGGGTCTTGTTTGTTGTCGGGGGAGGTGCGGTGAGTGGGTAACGTGATGGTCAGTGAGGGATTGCTGCGCATTGATTGCAAGAGTTTTACGTCATTACTATTCATAAACACCTCCTCGTGATTGAGCAATACGCGGCGAACAGTGCCACGCGATGCGCTTACTGGCAGCATACCACGAAATAGGCTTTGTTGGGAAAACAGGCTGTCGCCGATCACGAGTAGGTGGCCGGATGGCACGTTGCTCAGCCTACCGCTTGAACAGCAGTCGATCCCCCTGAGCACGATCACAAGCAGAATAATGGCGCCAGTGGTTAGAACCCTGCTTGGTGCACCAAACGCAGCAGGGCATGCACTGCCGGCGGCGCGTTGGCGGCAACGACTTCAAACTGGCAGATGCGTTCGCCAATGCGGACGTGGAAAGAGTAGACATAACTGTCGGGCGATAATGCGATGCGGCGGGGGAGGCGGCAGGGGCGCGCGCGCAAGAGGGTGTGGTAGAGGCGAGCGATGAATCGCGGCGAGAGGGTGCGTGGACGGCGGGCAGGATCGTTGCTGATCACCAAGCCGTTGTGGTAGATGGTGATAGTGCGGGTGGTGAAACGCAGGCCGCCGCTACGGCTCACCCTCAACAACGCTAGCCGGGGCAGCGCCGGTGCGCGCAATGATGCGTCGCTGCCATCAGCGAGACGCTCACCGAGCGACCAGCCGCCTTGCTCATCGGGCATACTCATGGCACCTCCACCGAAGCGATAATTCGCGCCAGCGTGCCTTTAAGCCGGTCAAATTCGGCGGCGGGAGCAGCTAGCGTCAGATAGAATGAATGGTTCGCGGTGATGAAGATATATTCGCGCACCCGCACTACCACCGGTAAAGCCGGACGGCGCGGCTCATCAATTGGCTGTACCACATAGGCAAAATCGGTAGCAATCGCGCGCTGGCCAGCGACTGCTGTCTCGGCTTCGCGCAGAAAATGGTAGGCAGTTAGCAGACTGCGATCTTCCATCCGGCGGTCGAGCAGCTCCTGCAAGGTCGGCGGATTGGCCGGATCAATGTCGCGTTGTTCAACGCTTAGCGTGGTCTTGAACAAGCTCGCCGTTTGCGGATCTTCCACCTTCAGCAGCAGATCATTCAGCGCGTCAACACTGACCCAATGGGCCGGATAGGCGAGGCGGAAAGTTTCATCAGGGCTAACAAACGATCGGGTTGCCGTCTCGGTGCGCCACATCAGCAACGTGCCGGCTAATAGCGCCAGCATCGTGACCAGCGCCACGCCGAGGTCTTTATTCCAGAGCCGCACGCGCCAAACGCGTTCATTGCCAATCTGCCCGATCATTAGGGTTCTGCTCGCTACTACGACTGCTGCAACGTGACCGTCACACTCCGCCGGACTAGGGCGATCAGGGTGAGATACGCGATCAGGGCCACCGCCACCCCCAGCGCCAGCGAACGCCACGGATCGACGGTGAGGCCCACGGCGCTCACTTCAGCGATTAGCCAGCTCACCAAACCGTTCAGCGCAGCGGTAACGGCGAAGCCAAGCGGTACAAACCAGATCGGGCGATGGCTAAATTTGGCTTCCGCCATGACGTACCCCATCAACCCGCCAAAGCTGGCCTGTGCCAACGCCGTAGTAGCAGTTGTGATCACCCCCGGCGCCAACCCCACCCCTTCGCTCGCCAACACGTAGCGCAGATTGAGCAGGGTAGCCACGCCGAGACCGGCGACCGTGCCATAGACAATCCCATCCATCCGTTCATCGAACTCATCGGTAGCGTAGACCATTGTGCGCACGGCAACGTAAGCGATCACCTGCCGTAGCGGCCCCAAGATACAGAGCGCCGCTAGCAACGACGTAGTTGTATCGGCGGCTGCCCATTCACTGACCCGCCACCACTCTTCGACCGCCCGCCGCCCGATCACATCGGTGAGCAACAACGCCATAAGGAACACGGCGGCAAGCTTGTGTTTCGGTTCTGGTTCGAGTCGGTCTTGGCGATAAAAGAAGATTAGCCACAGCGCCGCCGGCAACACCGACAAGACAATGCCGGCCAAGAGCAGGGGCAGGTCGCTGAGCGGGCCAATGGCATTGCCTAGCCATGCCAGCATCGCGCTGAGCGCAGCCATACCGAGAATCTGGATAAGGCTGGCCTGCCAGAAACCACGGTGCGGTTTGTTGACTAGCGCATAATGGCGCGCGCAATAGATCCTCCCGCCGAGGATGTGGTAGGGCGGCGATTGGGGTTGGTGGCAGATGCAGCATTCAAAGCGTTCGTTTGACATAAAATGAGTTCTTTGCAATCCGGTTACAGTTCGGGTGGAGCGCGCTCCGCCGCTACTACCGCGATCGGCGCATCTGGACATCGACCCGGTACGGATTGGTTGCCGTCGCCGGGATGCGCAATTCACCATCGGAAAGAATCGTTCGATACCCGCGCGCCACCACTATCACGCTATAACTCTGCCCGCGCAGCACCGGCTGCTCGGTACGGAAGCCGCCATTGTCATCAGCGATTGCCATCGTCAACACCTCATCGGGCGTGAGCGTATCATCAGCAGCGGCTTGGCGCGCCGTAATGCCCGGTCGCAGAATAAAGATCTGCGCGCCGCGCACACCACGCCCGCTGTCGGCGTTGCTGATCGTGCCTTGCAGGAAGACCAGATCATTATTATTGACCGGCGGCGTGCTTGGTGCATTGCCGGTAGTACAAACGATCAACGCCACATCATCAACAAACATACTGCTGATATTGCCACGCGGATTTTCGGCGGCAAAGACGATGCGCACCGTCTTGCCGGCATACCGGCTAGCATCGGCGCGCCGGTCACGCCACGTATCATCGCCATCGCGTGAGCGAATCCGCTCTACGACGGCTAGCGGATTGGTGCGGGTATCGGCGATGACGACTGAGAAGAACGCTTCACTGACAAAGAGACCAGCGATGCCGCTGGCCTCGAAATGCACCAGCCGGGCATAGCGCAACTCAACGCTGGTAGCATTCGCCGGAATACGAACATCTTGATAGATGAGCTGCAAACTCTCTTGATCGGTTCCTCCCAGCCATGCGCTGCGTTTGCCGCTGCGGGGCAATTCAGGGTCGATCAACGAGGCGTCAAGCGATGTGACCTGTTCCCAGCCAGTATCAGCTTCAAATCCGCCATTAACCATCAGATCGCTGCAACCGGGAGGGAGACTCTGTGCTGCCGGCGGCGCCGGTGTTGTGTTGGGCAAGCTGCTCGGCGGCTGCACTACTGGGCCGCCGGGGGTAGCCGTGCTGGTTATGCCAACGGCGGCAAAGGCATCGCGTACCGCAGCAACTTCGGTCTGGCCATAAAGATCGGCAGCGGCGCGAGCGGTGGCGGCGGCAGCATCGGCGAAAGTGCTGCTTGGCGCAAGGTATTGGGTCAGCGTGCGATAATAGATTCGTTCCACCTTTTCGCGCCCGATTTGTTGTGCGAGCAAGTAGGCGGCGTGGTTGGGAATGCCGCTATTCACATGCACGCCGCCGTTATCAGTGCGTCGAGTGTTGGGCAAGTTTGCATACTCTTTCATTGTGGCCGGTTGGCCGACGCTGCGCAGCGGATCGAGCGCATTATATCGTCCGTTTAACGTCGGATCAGCCAAGCTGCGCAAGTGATTGACCGGATACGGCGGCGACTTCACCACGTCCTCGCCGATCAGCCAGTCGTCGCGGTCGATCATCACCGCAAACACATCGGCATACGACTCGTTGAGCGCGCCTGACTGGTTTTCATAGATCAACTGCGCGGTCGCATCGATCACGCCGTGGGTAAACTCGTGGCCGATCACATCGAGACCATACGGCAACGGTTTGAAGAGCCGTCCGCCATCGCCGTAGATCATCTGCTTGAGTTCGCCAATCCATGCCGCGTTGTCGGCATCTTCAGGAGCGCTGCCATAGCTGACGGTTGAGACCATTGCGCCGCCGCGACCGTCAAACGAGTCGCGTTGGTGGGTATTGAAGTAGTAGTCGTAGACCTTGCCGGCTCCTTCGTGAGCGACGCGCGCAATTGCATCGCGGGGTAGTTCACCCTCTTCGGCCAGCAAGCGACCGGGCAAGCGGGTGGTATTGTTGGCGGTATAGGTGCGGCGGCGTTTTGCGCCAGCGAGTTGGTCAATCGCATGCACGACACTGCCGCGCCGTGCCTGCACAAACACCTGCCACTCGCCGAGCGGCGCGGTGGTCAGCACACGCACCGACCAGACCAGCACTGCATGGCCGTCGGCGCGAACATAGATCACCAAACTGGTGCGATCGGGCACCGGCGTAAATTGTACCTGCATCCGCTCGTCCGGCTCCAGTTCTTGCCAGATATGGCCGAGGGCAATTGTTAGTGCCGCTTGCGGCGCGATCGCAGGTTGGGTTTCGAGTGTAATTCCCGGTTCAAAGTGACCATTGACCGCCACCACCTGCCTTGCCGGATCGAGATGAACAATCAACCGGCGGCCAAAGACGGGTACGCCGTTGTAAACCTGTTCAAAGCGGATATGGTGAAAACCGAGCTGGCGATCAGGTTCCGGCGGTAATGGGCGTAACTCAGCGGCGACGCTGCGTAGGCCAAAGAGGGCGCGTTCGTGGTCGAGAAAGCCGCGAGCAATCGCAAGCGGGTTGCCGATTTCGGCGGCGGTCGGAGTGTAGGGCAAGCGGCCATCAGTAGTGGCGGGAACGAGAACAGTGGGGATGCCGGTACGGGCATCCCATGCGGCGAGCAACGGTGTTGTGGTGCGAGCAGCTAAGGCGGTGAAAGCATGGCTGGCGTGGGTCGCAACCGGCGCGAATAGAGGGCGGAGCGCAATATCAATTGGGGCAACCGGCCACAACTGTATGACCAGCAAAGCAACCATCAGCCCACTGATCAGTGCTCCGAACCGGTGTTGCTTGAGGCTTACCAGCACGCGCATTCCTTTCGCTACGCGGTTTTAACGCAGGCACCGGGCTAGAGGTGCATCGCTGGGGCGGCACAGCCGTGCGGCCCTACGAGGGCGATTGTTCGCGGGCGAGGTAATAGGTCATACTTTGCAACACCGCTACCGGATCGATATACCGCACCCAGACATCTTCAGGCACTTGCAAAATCATGGGCGCATAGCTCAGGATGGCGCGCACGCCAGCTTCGATCAACACATCGGCGACACGCTGTGCTTGCAATGCCGGCACCGCGATAATCGCTAACTTAATGTGCTTTTCGGCGATAACGCGCCGCACATTGGCGAAGTCTTGCACGACCAGCTCGCCGACCTGCTGGCCAATCTTCGCCGGGTCAGAGTCAAAGAGCGCAACAATCTCGATCCCTTCCGTGCGGAAACCTTCGTAGCGGGCAATGGCTTGTCCTAGCAGACCAATGCCCACAAGTGCCACTGGCCAATGTTGGTTGATGCCAAGAATGCGCTCGATGTGTTTCAACAACTTCTCGACATCGTAGCCGATACCTTGCTTACCAAACTCGCCGAAATACGAAAGGTCTTTGCGAATCTGGGCTGCGGTGACATTGATCCGTTCACCAAGCTCTTGGGAAGAGACAGAGTGAATACCCTCTTCGAGCAGGTAGCGCAAGCTCCGTGCATAGAGAGGAAGTCGCCGAATAACAACATCAGGTGGTAAATCAGAACGCTCCACGAAAGTCCTCCATTGGTTCGGGGAGAGTGTCGTGAAGTGTAGCACAAGCTTATCGGTTCTGCAAGAGCTTGTATCGCGTAATTTAGCGAGCATTTTACGCCAAACTACGCCTAGCTGTGGCATCGCGTCACATGTGCTACAATGCGCCCGCAGGGAGTCTGCCTGAATGACGGAAATGGGTATGGATACGCTAGCGGGCAAACGAATTGTACTAGGCGTGTGCGGCAGTATTGCTGCCTACAAAGTCGTACAAGTGGCGCGCGATCTCACGTTAGCTGGGGCGCAGGTTGATGTCATTATGACCGAAGCTGCCGAGCGGTTTGTCGGCCCGGCAACGTTTCAAGCACTCACTGGGCGGCCAGTCTTGACCGACATGTGGAGCTTGCCTGAAGACGGGGTGATCGGTCATGTGAGCCTTGGCATGCGGGCCGATGCAGTGGTGATCGCGCCAGCGACGGCCAATACTATTGCCCGGCTGGCTGCCGGTCTATGCGATGACCTGCTCACCACTACGGTGCTGGCAACGCGCGCACCATTGCTAATTGCGCCGGCGATGAATCCCTCGATGTACGAACATCCGGCGACGCAGGCCAATGTAGCGACGCTACGCGCGCGCGGGGCGTATGTACTTGAGCCGGAGGTGGGTCGGATGGCCGAGCCGGTGGTTGGTCGTGGTCGTCTGCCCGAACCAGCCGACCTGCTGGCTGAACTTCGCGCCTTACTGGGTCGCCAACACGGGCCGCTGCGGGGCCGTCGCGTGGTGGTGACGGCAGGCGGTACCCGTGAGCCGATCGATCCGGTACGCTACCTTGGCAATCGCTCGTCGGGGCAAATGGGGTATGCGCTGGCCGAACGCGCCCGTGATCTAGGTGCGACAGTGACGCTGATTAGCGGCCCGGTTGCGCTCACTCCGCCGCGAGCAGTCACCTATGTCGCGGTCGAAACCGCCTTAGAGATGCGCGCAGCGGTGCAAGCCGCTTGTACCCAAGCCGACATCTTGATTATGAACGCGGCAGTAGCCGACTTTCGCCCTGCTCACATAGCGGCTGAGAAGATTAAGAAGCATGGCGATGCAGGCATGACCCTGCAACTGGTACAAAATCCTGATGTCGTCGGTGAATTAGCGCACCGCACCGATATCTTTAAGGTTGGCTTCGCCGCCGAAACGCATGACCTATTGGCTAATGCCCGCAGCAAGTTGCAACGGAAAGGGTTGAATCTGATCGTTGCCAACGATGCGATTGCTAGCATCGGCCAACCTGAGATAACCTTGACCGTCCTTGATGGTGAGCAGGCCGTGGAATTGCCGCGGCAACTGAAAGCTGAAGCGGCGGCCACGCTGCTTGATCTGATCGTAGCCCGGTTTGAGCAGTGGCTGCTTGCGCGCCAGCCACGTGCCGGAGAGATTGCAGACTGATGACCACTGAACCGCAACCAAACCAATCACCACCTGAACCTACTCCAACCCCGCGCCCGACCCGGCGTTTAACAGCGCCCCGGCTGCCGCGATCAGCTCCACCGGCAGAACGCCACCCATCGCGGGCTGAGATTGACGATCTCATTGGCGCGCTTGGCGATCCGGCCCATCCGCGCCACGCCGAAGCGGTTGATGCGCTCGTCAACATCGGCTCAGCGGCAGTGCCGGCCTTGTGCGCCATTATTAACCCTGATCAGCCTTGGTTGGTCGTCTATCGCGCGACGGAAGCGTTGGCACAGATTGGCGATGGCCGGGCGACGGGGCCGTTGATTGCCGCTCTTAAGCATCAAAACGCCAATGTGCGGTGGGGGGCGGTGCGCGCTTTGACCCAAGTCGGCGATGTGCGCGCCTTATTGGCCCTCCGCGAAGTGGCCCGTTCGGATCAAGGCCGCACCAGTTGGGGCGAATCGGTGGCCGGCGCCGCGCAGAGCGCACTCGATTTGCTTAGCAAGCGGAGCATTTGGGCGCAGAGCCTCGAATTGATCAAATTGGCGATTGTCAGCGTGATCTTTTTGTTGTCAGTGGCGCTTGCTTTTGGTGTTGTCGGAACGTTGCGCAATGAGCTAGAGCAATTTGGTCGCTATGTGCCCGGCCAGACCGAATTGCCGACGCTCGTGCTGCCGACACCGCGCCCGACCGCGACCCCGCGTCGGCCAACGCCGGCGGCGAACCAAACTCCAGCACCGGTAGCACAGCCGATCACCGGCACGGCGTTGCAAGTGGCGAATGTGCGCCCGTTGCCGGGCACCAATAATCAACCGATCGGGCGCATTAATGCCGGTGATGAGATCATCTTTTTGGCCCGCACCGCAAATGACCAGTGGTACCTC
This sequence comes from uncultured Chloroflexus sp., assembly GCF_938091255.1. Taxonomy (NCBI): domain Bacteria; kingdom Bacillati; phylum Chloroflexota; class Chloroflexia; order Chloroflexales; family Chloroflexaceae; genus Chloroflexus; species uncultured Chloroflexus sp. Next base: position 52,644 of record NZ_CALLJH010000036.1, on the reverse strand, counting down.
ATCCGGCTAGGCGAACGGTACAGTCCCGACTCGTTTATTGCCAATCCCGATGGCAGCGGTGCCGGTTGGGTGAACCGGGCACTGGTTTCACCGCCATCGGCAGAGGTGCCGATTCAAGAGCCGTTACCGCTCACTACACCCACGGTAACGCCGTAATGGGTGAGGGCGTATCTTGTGAGAGCACTCATTCCTATGCATACCTTGAATCCTGCGCTGGCTGGCGCGATTATGGCCGTTTTGGTCATTGTAATCTTCAGCCAAGCACCGGTGCAGTCCACGTTTGACATTGGGCGCAATGATGCGGCGGTGGTGCAAGGCTTCAGCGAACCTGAATACCGGATGGCCGGCGCTGATGGGGCAGTGCGGCAAGTGTTGCCGGCAGCAGCGCTGCGCTTGCCGCAGGTCGGCGCACCGGCGATGGTGACGTTCCGGTGGCAGGCTCCGGCTGGCACTCCATTGAAGGTGCAGGTGAATGATGAAGCGCCGCTTCAGGTGCTCGCCCGCGGCGATTGGGAAGAGCACACGGTGTCTATCACCAGTGGCTGGACGAAAGTGGTGGATGTCGTGATCCGCTTTGCTCCACCGGCTACGGATGCGCCCATCTTTTTGGATCAGGTTACGCTCAGCGCTATGCCGCCATTACTGCCGTATCCAGCGCAGTTGGGATATGCGGCATTGATTGGCGCCTTGGCCGGGATGATGTTACATCAGCGATCGTGGCAGTTGGTACTAGCCGCCGTCATTGGGTATGGCCTCTTCTGGTTGCTGTTCTACCGTCTTAGCCCATATCCTTTGCTTTATCTGCCGCCGGTGACGGCGGCGGTGATTGCTGCTGGTTACCTTGTCTGGCAATGGCCGCGATTGAGCGCCTCTTGGCCGCGCTGGAGTCTGTCAGTTCTTGCTCTTGCCGTCGCACTGGGTTGGATGGGATGGCTGATACCGGCGATGCAAGCGCACGTCACGCTGGCCCGCCCCGGCGTCGAGAACGATTTTCGCGTATTTGCCACCCGTGACACGCTGGCAACCATCTTTCAAGCCGATGGCTTCTACAATCTCGGCTATCCGTTCTTGCTCTGGCTGGTACGGCCATTGACCAACGATAACCCCTTTCTCGCTGCACGCCTCATTGCGCTTGTGAGCGGCGGGGTGTTGATCGGCGCTGGCTACCTGCTGGCGAGCAGCCTGCTCCCACCCGCTCCGGCAATGCTGGCAGCGCTGTTGTTGGCGTTGAGCGGCATGGTGGCACAATACGGCTTACTGGTCGGTAGTGATATGCCGTTTGCTGTCTGCTTCACGTTAGCGGTGGCCGTAACCTTGCACGCTCATTCGCGATCGTCGCGCCTGATAGCGTTTCTCGCCGGAATGCTGGCCGGCGCCGCCTTTCTCATTCGCCATCCCGGCTTGATCTTACTGCTGTGGGGTGCTGTCATACTCTGGCTGAGCGCCGGGAAAGGCGCTGCGCTCAGTTCTTTTGTGGTAGGATTTGCCTTGGTGGCAGCGCCGCAAATTGTGGTGAACACGGTGCAAACCGGCCACCCATTGTTCAATCAGCAAGCGAAAAATATCTGGCTGGCGGTTTATGCTAACACTGACTGGCAGCGGTGGGATGAGGTGCCCAATAGCATTAGTCTGTCAGAAGTGATTGGGCGGGATCCTCTGCGCTTTCTGGCCAACTGGGGCCGCAACATAGTGGGTTTTCTCGGCGCCGGTGCTGAAGATGTAAGCGAGTTTGGCCGGGCCGATCAATTGCGCTTACTTGGTTGGCCGGCCAACTGGTTGGCGATCGGTGGGCTCGCGGCGGCAGGGTGGTTGGCGTGGCATAAACAAGCCGATCAACGCTGGCTGGCGCTCCTCGCATTGATCGGGATGTATGTTGCAGTGATCGCCACTGCCTTCATCTTGCCGCGTTTCTTTTTGCCGTTGGCGCCACTGTACGCCGTCGCTGCGGCGTGGGCATTGGCGCGGCTTTGGGCAAAGCAGCGCGCTGGACTAGTGGCTACGCTAGCAGTGATTGTCATCTTGCTGCCCGGCCCAGCCAATGGCGTTCGCACAGTACTGGCGGCGCAGCCGGCAGATGAGGTAGCCGCAGTGGAGTTAGTCCAACGCACCATGCCAGCCATTGGCGCAAATCTTGTAGCCGCCATCCCCGACCGGTTGCCGCTGGCCAAATACTCGGCCATTGCGCACCTGATCAGCCGGCGGGTTCCGGTAACGGTGACATATGCCGAATTGCAGGCGCTGCGCACCGATTACCTCTTATGGGATAACGCACAAGGACCGCCACCGATACCGCAGCCGGAGGCGGCCCGGATTGGCACCGGCCGATTCACGCTGTACGCGATGTATGCCTCTACTCCGGCGGTGAATGAGGGAACGAGCAGACCATGGAACATTCGCCAACCAAACCCCTAGCTATCGAGCCGCCGCGTTGGCGACGCATCAAGCTTACCCGAGCGGCTAAGCCGTCTGTGGTCATCGGGGTGCTGATCGTGATTGGCCTCGCTTTGCGGCTCTGGTTTATCGCGGTCAATCAGATCGATCCGCGCTTTTCGGCAGCCGATGACGGCGACTACTACGTGCGTGCCCTCCGGTTTGCCGTCACCGGCGAATATGTCGACAATTCATGGCTCGTGCGCCCGCCCGGACATATCTTTTTCTTCGCAGCTATGCTGCGGATCGGGTTGTGGCTTGGCGATCCGGCTATCGGCATTGCCCTGATTCGCGCTGTCCAAGTCAGTTTGTCCTTGGCGCTCATCCCGCTTGGCTACGATCTGGCGCGGCGCTTGTTCGATCAGCGCACTGGCTTGATCTTTGCTGCCATCCTCGCCATTTGGATGCCGCTAGTGGAATTGCCGACGCTCATCCTCAGCGAGCCACTCTTCTTCAGCATGCTGTTCATTCATGCGTGGTTGCTCGTGCGCTGGCGTGATGACCGGCAGCTACGCTGGCTGATCGGGGCCGGGGTAACGTTGGCGTTCGCAGCGTTGGCCCGTTCGCCGGGTTTGTACGGTGTAGCGTTTGCGGTGCTCTTTATCGCGATGAGTGCGTGGCGCGCCGCCGGCCATCGTCGCCGGCAGCGAGTCGCCCTAGCTTTGCTCGCGTTTCTGTTGCCGTTTGCGCTGACGATTGCGCCGTGGACGATCCGCAACTACGTGCTCTACCGCGACATTATTCTGATCGACACCCTCGGCCCGGTCAATCTTTGGATCGCGATGAGCGATGCGGTGCATGAAGGGCGGGGGGAAGGAGAGGCGAAAGGGATCTTGCTGCGCTTGCCGCAAGAAGAGCGGCAACGCTTTGTGAGCGCCGAATTGCGGCGAATCATTCAAACCGAGCCGTGGCGGTTTACGCGCTATCTCTGGCCGCACTTTCAGCATATCTGGAAAGCGCAGTTTATTGAAGATTTTTTTGTCAAGGCCAGTTTCTTTGCCCGTCCTGTCCGCGAGATCTGGCCAGCCGGGATTATCAGTGATCTCATCTGGCTTGTGATGGTGCTGGCGGCGCCATTCACTTTGCTTTCGCGACCCCGCGAAGGCGCGTTCCGGCTGGTGGCGCTGGGTTGGATCGGCTACACGTGTCTGATGGTGATGCTCATCCACGTCGAGCCGCGTTACCTCTTGCCGGTTTGGCTGTGGTTTGCGCTGTATGGCGCGGCGACACTGGCCCGGATCGACCAACAACCGTTGCGCTGGGATCGATTTACGGTAGCCGGTCTCGCAGCAAGTCTTTGTCTTGCGGTTCTGATCTTTAGCTATCGCGACTACCCGCAAATCATCCGCGCCGGCATAGCCCGCGAGCAAGCATGGGTAGCAGCGCAAGAGGCGATGGCGCGCGGTGATACGGTTGCCACCGAACAGGCCTACCGGGCGATGTTGGCGGCTGATCCCGATTTTGCTGATGGTCAAGCCGAGTTTGCCCGTTGGTTGCTGGCGCAGGGCCGGTATGATGAGGCATGGCAGGTCATCGGCGATTACCCAACCCACCGGAGCAATTTGGTGCGAGGGGCATTGGCGCGGGCACAAGGTGATGCAGCGACGGCGATTACCCTGCTGCGCAATACTGAAGAACAAGCCGGTGAAGATGTGCAACGGCTGGCGTTTGCATGGTTAACGCCGGCACCAACGACAACACTGACGCTTGGTAACGACCTTGACCTTGGGTATTTGTACGGATTTGCCTCTGGCGAGCGCGCCGCCGCTACGACCTATCGCTGGCTGCAAAGGGAAGGAGTGATCCGCCTGCCCTTACCGGAGCCGCTCACCGGCAATGAGATGCTGGCTCTACGGTTAGCTGCTCCGGCGCCAACCCCGCTGACGGTAACGATTGGCAACCAGCGCTGGCCCGTGATAGTTGCGCCGGGAGGCTGGCGGGTGTATTATCTGCCATTGCCGGCGCAGATGCAGGGCATGCGCGAGGTGACGGTCAGTCTGAGCGCGCCGACGTTCTTACCTTACCAATCGTTGCCGAACAATACTGACGCGCGCCCGTTGAGCGTGATGGTACAGCAGATAGCGATTCGCTAAAGGGATATGATGCAACCAATGCAGATTTCGTCGCAGGCAATGCCGGAAGCCGTTCGCGACTATCCGTTTACCGTAAGTGTGGTCATTCCGGCCTACAACGAAGCGCACGGTATTGCCGACGTGATCGAGCGGGTGCGCACTGTCTTGCCTGCCGCCGAAATTATTGTCGTCGATGACTGTTCACGTGACGAGACAGCGGCGGTCGCGCAAGCCGCCGGAGCGCGCGTCATTCGGCATCCGGTCAACCGCGGCAACGGCGCAGCCGTCAAAACCGGCATCCGGCGGGCGCGCGGCGAGGTCGTGCTGCTCATGGATGCCGACGGACAGATGGATCCGCGCTACATCCCTGATCTGTTAGGCGGCATTGCCGCCGGCTACGATATGGTGGTTGGCGCGCGCACCCGCGACACGCAAGGCGACTCGGTCTTCCGGCGCTGGGGCAACCGGGCGCTCGATGCGTTGGGTAGCTATCTGGTTGAAACCGAGGTGCGCGATCTAACCAGCGGCTACCGAGCGATGCGACGTGACGTGATGATGGAGTTCATCAATTTGCTGCCCAATCGCTACTCATACCCCACAACCAGTACGTTGGCGTTGCTGAAGGCTGGCTACCATGTTGGGTATGTGCCAGTGATCAGCCAGCGCCGGCAAGGTGGCCAGAGCGGGCAAAAACTCTTGCGCAACGGCATTCGCTTTGGCTTGATCATCTTGCGGATTGTCTCGCTATTCGCGCCGTTGCGCGTCTACTTTCCGGTTGCCATCTCGATGCAATTGCTGGCCTTGCTCTCATTTTTGATCAGCTTCTTTATCACCGATCCGCTGCGTTTCCATATTCCTAACTCAGCCGTGGGTCTCTTTGTGGGCAGCATCATCATCTTTATGTTCGGGCTGAATGCCGAGCAGGTCGCCGCCCTCCGCTTCCAACGCCCGCCGCGCATCACTGAAGAGGAGTAGTGCGTTCATGCGACCCATCTTCTCGTGGCTGCTCCGGCTGATCGGGCCGGCATTGCTAATTGGTTTTCTTCTTACTAGCGATCTCGGTCTGCTGTGGGAGATTGTGCGCTCGGCTGAAATCGTCCCGATCATCTGGTCACTGGCTCTGCTGCCCCCGTTCATCATCCTCAAATCGTGGCGCTGGATCCAGATTTTGCGTGCGATGAACCTTTCGCTCGATCTGCCCACCGCCTGTGCCCTGTATACGGTCGGCATTTTCTACGGTGCTATGACGCCGGGTCAGGCCGGCGATCTGTTGAAGGCTATCTACTTGCGAGATCGCGGCCAACCGGTAGCGCCGGCCTTGCTCTCGGTGGTGCTGGATCGGTTGTGCGATCTCATCATTATGTCTGCCCTTGGCACGATTGGAGTCTTTGCCTTAGGCCGGCTGCTGCCTAGCCGTGAGTTGCAACAAGCAATCGTGATAGCGATGGGGATTGGCTTAGTGACGGTCACGGTGTTGCTTACGGCACGTGGGCCACGCTCGTGGCTGCTCACCGTTGTGTTACCGCGGATTGCGCCACGTTTGCGTTCCCGGCTCGATCAGTGGAACGAGCAAATGCATAGCCTGACTTTCACGCCAAGCCTGATTGCCACCGTGAGTGCAGCAACCATCGCGTCGGTCTTGTTTACCTTCTTGCGGTTGTGGCTACTCTACCTCGCGCTTGGTCTGAATGCAGTGCCGTTATTGGTGGTGATTGGCTCCTCGGCGCTCATCTCGGTCTTACAAGCGTTGCCAATTTCAATCGGCGGCGTCGGGGTGCGCGATGTCGTGTTGGTGGCAACGCTAGCTGCGTATGGCTATGCGCAAGAACAAGCCTTGACGCTAGCGGCGCTCTTCTTGCTGATTAACGTCGAGCATATTATTGTCGGCTTCATCGTCTCGCTCTGGTTCCCGCTAGGACGGAGTGGTACAATATCTTTATGATATACAATCGGTACGCGGCGGTGTACGATGGTAGCGGTCAGATCCGGTTTGCGCTACTGACCGCACTCTATCTCGAAGAGATCTTGCAGCGCCACCAAGTTGCCGGGCGACGGATGCTGGATCTAGCGTGCGGCACCGGCACGTTGCTCGCAATTATGGCCGAACACGGTTGGATGGTAACAGGTCTTGACCGCTCGCCGGCAATGCTGGCGCAAGCGGCGCGGAAGCTGGCGTATACTGCGTCAGCCGTTGAGTTGCGGCAGGGTGATATGCGTTATGTGGCCGAGTTGTTGCCGGCAAACGCCTTTGATCTGGTCACATGTACCTATGATAGTCTCAATTATCTGATCAGCGCCAACGATCTGGCTTCGTGCTTGCGTGGCGTAGCGCAGGTCTTGGCACCGGACGGATTGTTTGTCGGCGATATGAATACGCGCCACTTCTTATCCGTCGATTGGGGCCAATGTTCGTTCAGTGAGCAGGCAGGCTATGTGCAGGTGGAACGTACCCATTTTGATCCGGTGCGCAATACGTCAACTATGTGGCTAACCGGTTTTATCGGCAATGATCACGACGGCTACGAGCGTTTTGACGAGATCCATATCGAGCGCGCCTATCCGCCAGAGCAGGTGGCAATGATGATCGAAACTGCCGGGCTTATGATCGAAGGGTGTTATGACGGCTTTACCTTTCAACCGCCTACCGCGATGACTCAGCGCATTTGCTGGGTTGCCCGAAAACCGCTATGCCAAAGATTTTGATCCTCTCAACCGGTGGCGCTCTGGTCATCCGGCGTGCGCTAGGCAGCCGTGACGACCAGCCGTTGGCGCTGCGTTCTGATGTGATAGTGACCATTGAAGAATTCACGAATTTACCCGGCAGTCATCTCACGCCGCAGCAGATCTTGGCATTGGTTCAACGGATTAACGCACTGCGCGACATGTATGACGGGATCGTGGTTGCTTCCGGTAGCGATACGCTTGAAGAGACAGCCTATTTGATCGATCTGCTTGTGCCTGATGGCCCGCCGTTGACCGTCACCAGTCTGCCGCGGCTGAACGCGAGCGGCACTACCGCGACCAATGGCCTGCAGGCGGCGATCACCGTTGCTGCGACACCGGCAGCGGCTGGATTAGGGGCGTTGATGGTGGTGGATGATACCATTTACGCCGCGGCGACCGTGCGGTCGCATTACAGTCAAGGCAGCGGCATGTTTACCGCTGCCGGCGGCGCCCTAGGTCGAATTGAAGGCGAGCAAGCCGTTATTCGTTTTCGCCCGCTGGCGCGGCAATATATCGCGGCGTCGCGCTTAGTCGAGCCGGTTGACTTGATCCGGGTCGCACAGGGAGCTGATGACCGGCAATTACGCCACAGCATCGCCGATAATGTGGCTGGAATTGTGATTGAGACCTTGGGGAGCGGGCGGGTGCCGCCGTGGTGGCTGCCGGCGCTAGGCGAAGCAGTGCAACGGCGAATTCCGGTGGTGGCGGCGAGCCGGGCCGGCGCAGGTGGGTTAGGTGACGAGTTTGGCTTTGTCGGCGCGTATCATGATTTGCGAAAGTTGGGCATCATCTTCGCCCCCGATCTGAGCGGGGTGAAAGCGCGGTTGAAGTTAATGGCTGCGTTGGCTGTGGCCCGTTCACCTGCCGAGTTGCGCGCGTTATTTCGCCCATCCGCCTAGGGTAAAGCCGCACGGCAGTTCGACCAAAGAGTGTTCATCAAGAAGAGCCGCACGGCTGTGCGGCTCCCAAAAATAGATTATCGAGGGAGTCCATGGCCTCAGATCGATCAACAACCAACGTATTACCACCGCCGGAAGAAAAAGCGGCCTATGTTGAACGGATGTTTGCCCGCATTGCCCGTGGTTACGACCGCGTCAATCGAGTCATGACCTTTGGGTTGGATCAAGGTTGGCGGCGCAAAGTAGTTGAATATGTCGCGCCACCGGTGAATGGCCGGGCGTTGGATGTCGGCACCGGCACCGGCGACTTTTTGCCGGAATTAGCCGCTTGGGCAAGAGATGGCATCGTCGTTGGGGTTGATTTTACCCTCCCAATGATGCAGGCTGGCCAGTCCAAAATTGCCGAACTAGCGGCGGCAGGCCGGGCGGCCTTTGTCGCCGGCGATGCGTTGCAATTACCGTTTCCTGACAATACCTTCGACGCGATTACCACCGGATTCGTGCTACGCAATGTAACTGATATTCCGGCTGCGTTGCGCGAAATGTACCGCGTCGCCCGTCCCGGTGCAATGATGGCATGTCTCGAAGTCGCCCGTCCACATAACCCGCTTATCCGTTGGGGACACCGGGTGTATTTCGAGCAGGTCGTGCCGTGGATCGGCGCCTTGCTCGGCGGCGACCGGCGCGCTTATACGTATCTGCCCCAGTCGGCGCGCGTCTTTCCTTCGCCCGATCGATTGGCTGCGATGATGCAGGAAGCCGGTTGGCGTTACGTGTTTTACCGGTTGTACGGATTGGGGGCAGTTGCTATTCACGTTGGCGCGAAAGTGTAGCAGCGACGCAAGGTCTGAGAAAGGTCGTCGGCTAACTTTGACCGAGGAAGTGGCATTGCCCGTGGGAGAGTCTCGACCGCTCGTTCGTACCGTATCTCGTCGGCAACGGTGCGATGTTTTCGCAATCGTTCATGAGGTTTCCGATGTACGACGATGATGATGAAGATATCCGCCGTCGGGCGCAACGGTTGTCGCGTTTGCGCCGGCAGCGTGAGTGGCTTGACGATGACTGGGACGAACCCCCCCCGGTTCGTTACCGTTCGCGATCGATGAGTGGCGGGTGGCCAACGCCATTCATACTCCTTCTGCTGCTCATACTAGTGGTTGGGTTAGGTATGTTCTGGCTGTCGCAACGCATGAATACCTTTGGTGCGGCAATGCCGAACTTGCAAGTTATTGTGCAGACACCAACCCCGCAGATTATAAGTGGCGCGGCGGTGGTGCAACGCATTCAGCAACTGAGCCGGCTGGAAACCAGCAAATATACGATCGAGCGCGTGATAGACATTCGCCAAGGGAGCAATATTCCAATCATTGGCGACTGGCTGGCCGGCGATGCAATCCTGTTAATTGCCCACGGCACTGTTATCGTAGGTGTTGATCTCAGTCAAATCACACCTGATGCGGTAACTGTTTCTGCTGATGGCAAAAAAATGACCGTGCGTTTACCGCCGGTGCAAGTCTTGAACGCGACCCTTGACAACAGCAAAACGCGTGTCTATAGCCGTGATCGTGGTCTCTTTGCCCCTGAAAACCCAAATCTTGAAACGATGGCACGGCAAGCAGCCGAACAGCAGATTCTGCAAGCGGCGTGTGAAGATGGGATTATGGAACAGGGAACACGCAATGCCGAGCTAGCTCTGCGTCAGTTCTTGGGCCTGATGGATGGTGTCGTTGTTGAGGTGATTACCTCACCGCCGGCGGAATGCAAGCTCATACCGTAGCAATGTAAGTTTATTTATCTGAATTCGAGGCGTTGGGGAATGAGCGTTCCGTATGGGATTTTAATTAGCGGATTGGGCGAATATATTGATGAATATTTATCGCCACTGCTCACGTCCGCGGGGTATTACGTCCAACTAGCACGAGGCTCTGCCGTCTTATTCGACACACTTAACCGGCAAACCGATCTCGCGTTGATCGACCTGCCGGGAAAAGACCATCTCGATCTCCTCAATGCGTTACGCACTCACTATACCGGTATGCTCGTGGTTTTAGGACCACGGCACGACTGGCTGGTTGTGACGGCGTTTGCGCAGGGTGTCGATGACTATGTGACCCGCCCGTTTCGCGCCGATGAGCTTATGGCGCGGGTGCGGGCGCAGTTACGGCGACGGCAGCGTTATGCGCCGCCACCGTTTACGCTTGGCCCCTTTGTCTTCGATCTCGCGACGCGCACCATTTCGTACCAAGGCCACCCGCTCGCGCTTGATCTGCCGTCGTTTACCTTACTCAGCGTCTTGGCTGAAGCCCCATATCGCACTTTCACCCCAGAAGAATTGTTGGAGTCAGTGTGGGGGCGTGGGCAGACCCACAATCTGCCGTTGCTTGCAGCGACATGGCAATCGCTCTGCCAGCAGATGCCCAGCAGGGAGGCGACCAAGGTATTGGTTGGCAATCCCCACTGCGGCCTCGCATTGTTGCAGTCGTAGCGCCGCAATCAATCGCTCACGCACCAAGCAAGCCAATGCCCGGCAGGAAAACGACCAAGGGGCTTGGCGATCCCCACTGCGGCCTCGCATCGTGGCAGTCGTACAACCGCGCTCCCATCAACAAACCTTAAGAACGCCCTTCGCTCACTCCTTTGTTTATTCGTATAACCATTCGTTGTCTAACGAGGCGCGATCTGCGTTACCACGCCCATAATGTAACTCACTCTCACCGGATCGCCTGCCTGTGGATGAGGGTAGACGCTCTCGGCCCCAATTCGAGCCCGGATGGCTTGGGTTTCGCCTTCGTGGTGGAAGGTGACGTCGTAGAAGATGGTGCCATGAATATCGACCCGCTGCACTTCGAGCAGTACGGCTTCGCGCATACCAGAGAGGATCATGATTGGTGGCTCCTTAGGCTGATGTTATATGGTACATACGGTAGATTGCAGACAAAGAACCACCGCTTTGGATGCGGTGATTATTGTGCTCGGTAAGAGCGTATACAGCGAATATGATACCGCGTTTAGTTGCAGGATCAGGTAGTCGATTGGCTTAGCGTCGCCGTCTCTCACCCGTCGGTGCGTTTTGGGGTTGAGGCTGCGGCCAGCTCGCGGGCAAATTCGCGAATGAAGGCCGCTACTTCACGCGGGCGTTGTTGTTGCGGCATGTGGCCGCAGCGGGGCAAGAATGCAACTCGCGCTTGCGGCAGATTGGCGCAGAAGAAATCGCGTGATTCACGCGGAATGAAATAGTCATCTTCGCCCCAAATCATCGCCACCGGCACCCGCAGCAAGCGTAGATCTTCTGGGCGCAAGAGCGCGTTTTCGTCAAGTGCGGCGACGAACTGACGCACCGGATCACGGCGGAACATGGAACGCAACCCTTCGCTGGCCAAATAGAGCGGCAAGGGCGGGCGGCCATACATCTGGCGCAACACCTTCCGCACGGTGCGCCTGTCGGGCAACTCAATCGTGTGCAGGAATGGCTCCCACGACTCGCGCCCGCGCAAGATGGCCCCTCCCGGCGCCAGCAAGACGATGCCGGCGACCAGTTCTGGTGTGGCGAGCGCCACTCGCACCGCGATCCAGCCACCCATCGAGTTGCCCACAATCAGCGTTGGTTGCCCAATCACCTCGCGAATCATTGCCTGCACCAACGTCGTCTGCTGCTCGATGGTAGCATAGCGCTGGCCGGGCGGGAAGCCGCTCAAGCCAAACCCGGCCAGATCGAGCGCGTAGACCGGGCCGATCGCGGTGAGCTGCCGCATCACGAATGACCACGTTTGGGCGCGATCGGCGATGCCATGCAAGAGCAGCACCGGCAGGTTGCCTTCACCGCGCGCCGGCATGAAATAGTAATGGGTGCGAATCTCGGCCAAACGCCGTTCGTGGCTCGTCGCGCCCAACCGCAGCAGCGCGCGATGGCTTAGGCCGTAGATTAACGGTACTGCCGCGGTCGAAAGCGGAGTAAAGAGTTGTCCGAGCATCGTTCACTCCTCCTCGCTGGCATAAACACACGAGACACCGGCGCCGGCGGTGCAGACCAGCGGCTGCATCGTGCGCCCAGTACGAATGGCGTATCCGGCGATCATCGCAGCGACAAATTCATCAACCCGATCTGCTGCTACCAGCGACACCGTGCTGCCGCCGAAGCCGCCGCCGGTCATTCGGCTGCCGAAACACCCCGGCGCGGCCAACGCCAACTCAACCAGCGTATCGAGTTCGGGTACGCTGACCCGATAATCATCACGCAGACTATGGTGCGACTCGACCATTAACCGGCCCATCTTAACGAGATCACCAGCGGCAAGCGCATCAGCGGCGGCGAGCGTGCGCTCATTCTCACTGACAACGTGGCGCGCAAGCGGCAGCAGGTCAGGCGGTAACAGATGGCCGTACTCGGCCAGATCGGTCAAACGCACGTCGCGTAAAGCTTGGATCTTGCCCAAGGCCGGCTTCAGCAAGCGCACCGCCTCTTCACACCCGGCCCGGCGCTGATTATACTCCGAGCCTGCCAGCCGGTGGCGCACGCCGCTATCGCAGACCACCACCCGCACGTTAGCCGGGATCGGCACCGGGCGATAGCTCAGGTCACGGCAATCGATCAGCAGGGCATGGTCAGCTTCGCCCAACGCAGCGATCAACTGATCCATAATTCCGCACTTCACACCGACAAACGAATGCTCAGCGCCTTGGGCCAACAGCGCTAGCTCTTCGCCGAGCAGGTTAATATCGTTGAGCAGTTGGAAGGTGTACCCTACTGCCACCTCCAGCGCCGCCGACGATGAGAGACCGCTGCCGGCTGGCACATCACTATCGATCAAGAGGTCGGCGCCGCGCAACGGCAGATCGCGGGCCAGCAATCCCTTAGCTACACCACGAATGTAATTGACCCACTGGCGTTGCTCGTCACGCACAATCTGATCGAGATGAAACCGATCCTCTTCACGGAATTTAACGCTAAATACACGCACGATTCGATCTGCGCGTGGGCGAGCGGCGACGTAGGTTGCCCGATCGAGCGCCATTGGGAAGACGAAGCCATCGTTGTAGTCAGTATGTTCACCGATCAGATTCACCCGTCCGGGAGCGCGGGCGATGCGGGTGGGTGGCTGGCCGAAATACCGTTCAAACGCGGCGTAGAGGGCAGATAACTCAAACATAACCATACTCCTCAACGGCAACAATGCCTGCTGCGGAGTATAGCACCTTTTTGCACCGAGCCGTCAACGGCGCTAAACAAAACAACCGCATGAATCAATGGCTAAACCGCCCTGCCATACCACTTCACCGGCATGTTACTCCCCCACGGCCCGAAACCTCTGGCCGAAATACCGCAAACCCGCGCAACAAGTCGTCTAGTCGTTGGCAACGAAGGTAGGAGCCGAACGAATGTGCGGTTTACCAAAACAATTTGTTCATTTGTTGTCCTATTCGTTGGAGCCTGTCAACACCACGTGCTGCGGGATTGCTCTGTTTTCATCATTACGCACGCGCTGCCGGCGCAGATCGTCAGGGCTATGCGCCGGGGCAAGGAAGGTGACGGCTAGCGCAGCTAGCGCAAAGATCAGCGGCGTGGTGAAGACCGCGGCCAGCGCCGCCGCCAGTGCCAGACGCGGCTCGCCGGCTAGCATCACCGCTGTCGCACCCTCGCCGATCAGCGCCTCAACCGGAATAGCGTCGGGTTGCAAGCCGCGCACCGCCAATTCCGCCGTTAACCGGCTCGTCAACAGCGTGCCGAGTGCGGCCACGCCGATCGTGCCGCCAATCGTGCGCGAAAACTGCAAACTGGCCGTCGCCGCGCCCAACACGTTGCGCGCCACCGTGCTTTGCACCGCAATCAGGAATGATGGAATGCTCGCACCCATCCCGACTCCCATCAGTCCCAATGCAATCGCTAATTCCAAACGGCTCATATCGGGCCGGATACGGGCCATCATAAATGCGCCGACCACAAAGATAGCCATCCCGCCGATCGTGAGCGTGCGATAGCTATAGCGCAACAACAACCTTCCTCCGATCACGCTGGTAAAGACCCACCCCAGCATCATCGGCGTCAGCGTCGTGCCGGCCTCAGTGGCGCTCGCACCCAACACACCCTGCACAAACAGCGGCACATAATTCATACTGCCAAACAAGACCCCACCGGCCAGAATGCCGTGAGCGCAAGCGACGGCAAACACGCGGTCGCGCAACAATCGCACCGGCAAGACCGGTGCCGGTGCGCGTAGCTCGACCACGACTAGCAAAGCCAGCGTAGCAATAGCCACGCTCAGCATAGTGATACCGGGCAGCGAAGTTGGTGCATCGAGGCCGAGCAAGAGTAAGATGACTCCCATACTCAGCAGCACCGCACCAGCGTAATCGATCGGCGGGCGCTCGCCGCTGGCTTGGGTCACGCCACGCCAAGCCGCCCACACCAGTGCCGCTGCGATCGCTGCCGGCGGCAGATTCACCCAGAACACCCAATGCCATGAGATCTGATCGACCAAAAAGCCGCCGATCAACGGGCCGATCACCGAACTAACGCCCCACACCCCGGCAAAGAGACCCTGCACCTTGGCACGTTGATCAAGGGTGAAGATATCGCCGACAATGATAAACGCTAGCGGTAGCAAACCGCCCGCCCCCACCCCCTGTAAAGCCCGCGCCGCGATCAGCTCCGGCATGGTCATCGCCAACCCGCACCATAGCGAGCCAAGGCTAAAGATGGCAATCGCCGCCATATAAATCGGTCGCCGGCCAAACAGATCTGACAACCGGCCAAAGATCGGTCCGGCAGTGGTGCTGGCCAGCATATAGATGGCAAATACCCAGCTAAAGCTCTCGATATCACCGAGATCGCGCACAATGCTCGGCATCGCCGTCGCAATGACGGTTGACTCCATCGAGGCCATAAACATGCTCATCATCACGCCAAGCGTGATCAAGACGGTGCGCTGGCGACTCACACGGTACTCCTTGGGTTGGCGCAAAATGATGCTTGATCAAATATTGCTTCATTCAACGATACCGCAAAATCGCCACAAGCGCAAGGTGGTCAGCGAATACGCAGGGAATAGCCACCAAAACTCGCAAAAGGCGCACACGATATTCCCAAAAACCTCTGCACGCTTCGCGCCGTTACGTTAAGCGTTCCTAGAGTCTTTGCTTGCTTTATGCTTGACTCTCACCCCGTCCCCACTAGGAGAGGGGTGAGGGCCATCAGCCCGTGCAGCGGGCTTTGGGGTGGGTATTTGAGCGGCATTCCCGTAGTGTGGACGGACTCCCCGCAGGACGCAACGAAGTGTGGTGTTGCAAATGGCTATGGCTGTTGCGCCCGGCCATCCCGCGTGACTAGATCGTGCTCGTCTTGGCCGGCTGCGGTTTAGAAGCTCGCTAGTTATTTCGGCGGATCGTTCGCTTGGGCTGGCATCTATTGTTATTCATCACCACTGGCGTGATGTTCCGGTCCGCTAGGCAGGTGTGGTGAGAATTGCTCTCGCAACACCCATTCGGCTGCTTCGCGCACCGCCATTCCCACGCGCACCCCGCGCGCCGCCGCGCTCACATTGCAGGCGCTGATCACGCCATGCTCCCATGTGTCGGCAGCGTCGCCAATGCGGGCCGAGGTGTGAGCCACCGCCATCGCTGGAATGCACTGTACGTCGAGCATCGTGAGACCAGCGATGCCGGCGTTGTCTTTGCCAATCCCAGCATCGTTAAAGACCACGCCGGCTAGCGGTACCTCCAGCGCATATTGTGCTGAGCTTACACCGCCGTGCGAGCCACTGACAACGAACGTCCCTTGATCGCTCTCGTTGATGTACGAGATGGAATCCATCAAGACGATCCGGCTTAGGCCGGTCTGAAGAATGACCTTGGCCATAGGTGTTCTCAATATGGCTAGCGGGTATTCTATCCATATTGTACAACGGTTCAGGTGGATGGGCACAGATTGCCGAAAGCGTAGCGGAGGAGCATTATTGGCGCTCTCCAACCCTCTACGCCCGCAAAGGCAGGCAATGATTCAGATGATGTTAGCGCTTTGCGCAGCGTTACTGTCCCGCCATGTGCAAGTAATACCGACTGGCCCGGCTATTATTAGCTGTGCGCTGACCAACCATGACCATGCGCATTACTTGTTCGGCTTGGGCAACCACCAGATCAAAAGCCTCAGCAATTGCTTCCTCTAACGCCATCGGGCGCGACAAGACGCTGGTGTACGCACTAATCCCATACTCTTGGTTGATTGCGGCGCCATGGCCGATTGTACCGGCCAACGCAATGACAAGAACACGATAATCCTGCGCCCGACGTGCCACTTCGGCTGGAATCTTGCCATATGTGGTTGTGACCAGCGGATTGCGTTGATCGCGTGGTACCAGCCGTAAGCCGGCTGCTGCTGCCATTTCGAGCACTGCCGTGCGTGGTTCCAAACCGCCAAGCAGGTCAATATGTGCATCGACTAGTTGCCCAACCAGACCAGTTACCGTGACCGGATCCAAGCTACCGCCGGTGATGCTAACCAGCGTTTTGCTGAAACATTCACCACCATCAACCAAGTGATTCTGGCAAGAGACCAATGCTTCCGACACGAACAATCACCAACACGATAGCAATTTGGGTTTTCGTTCAAGGTGCAACGGCATCCACTTGCCGGCAGTAGAGAGGAATTGTGGCTTAATTATGAGTTAACTCCTCATTCATATACACTCTTTGTACATAGAAGAGGAGCCTCGCGCGACAAAAATACACACCGGCCCAACATCGGGCCGGTGTTGTGCGGGAATAAATAAAGAAGCCTCAAAGAGGCTTCTGAGTGGGGTGCCTGATGGGGCTCGAACCCACAACTTCCTGATCCACAGTCAGGCGCTCTGCCATTGAGCTACAGGCACCGCGCAGCAAGAATATAGCACAATCGCGCTGTCTCGTCAAATCGATGCGCTCACCCTTGTGCTATTCATCATCCATCGTTCGTTGACTTGCGGTTTGGTGTTTGAACTGCACTGCCGTGCGGCGCTCTAGTCGTTAGCTATTTGCCGTTGACCATTCACCGTTCGCGCGCATTACGTCATTGTACAACACTAAACACAACAATCCCATACTGCCACTGCGCCCGCAACTGCAAGCCTGCCTGCGCAACGTACTGATTAAGTTCGTCAAGCGTCGGGAACTGCAAGCCGCCACTGCCTAACGCTTGCTGGAATGTACGGCCAAGCTGACCGCTTGCCGCCGCGAGACTCATCATCACGCCGCGTCCGCGTGGCGCTAATAGTCGGCGCCATTCAGCAAGCGCCGCTGGAATGTCACCGATCTCGTTGAGCGAGCCACCCATCACCAGCACGCTGGCTGTGCCGCTAGCAAACGGCAGCGCTTGTGCGCTCGCACGGATAAAATTGATGTGCAAGCCTGCTCGTCTTGCGCGTTGGCGTGCCTCTTGCAGCATCGGCAGGCTGAGATCGATCCCAACCACAAATCCATCGACACCGCTCCGCCGACGCGCCTGTTCTAGTGCGCGTGCGTACAGGCCATTGCTACAGCCGACATCGATCATCAGTCCACCCCGTTCAACGCCGGCTAACTCGGTGATCAACGTCAGCTCGCGTTCGAGCGGAAACTGCTCGCCGCTGAGTATACTCAACGCCAGTGGTCGCCACGTCCGTTCGTAAGCCCACGCCGCCAGCGGCAAGACATTGACGAATTGGGCGATGCTACCCGGCCATTGTCGGCCAAGCAGGTCGAGAATACCATCGACAATCGGGTACGAAGTGGCGCAGTGCGAGCAGCGTAACCGACCGGTTTCGATGGCCCCATCAACAACCCGGCCAATCTGCTCAACGCGAAGGGGGGTCTCGCGATGGCATGGGCAGGTGATATACGGTAACAGTTTAAAATCCATATGAGTATGGTAACAGGGTATTGCCCCTGCGCGCAAATAACTTCCTCTTGCCTTGCCGACACGAACACGTCAGGGACGCGGGCGTACATCGCTTATGTGGTGGGTAGGCATAAAATTTCCCTCTCCCGGAGAAGGGGAGAGGGTCTGAGGGTGAGGGTGTAACTCGTTAATTCATTCTCGTGTAGCGCTGTGCAATCGTGATCAGATGGTCGTAATCAATCGGCTTTGGCAGAAACTCACTGCATCCGGCTCGCTTGGCTCGTTCAATGTCATTGCGGGTTACATGACCACTAACCGCTACCACCGGAACGTCTCGTAAACGCGGATCACGCTTGACATATTCGGTTGCTGTCCAACCATCGAGACCGGGCATTGACAGATCCATCAAAATGAGACTTGGCCGACGATGTTTCATAATCTCTAGCGCTGTTTGCGCATCGGACGCCAACTCAACGGCAAAGCCACTGAAACTCAACATCTGGCCAATGATCTGACGGTTGTCGAAGTTGTCATCAACGATCAGAATGAAGCTCATGCGGGCTCTCCTACCATATGCGGTGCTGGCGATGAAGGATCGATAATAACCGCAGATTCTGGTGCTGTTGGGATCCAAACGGTGAAGGTTGAACCAACACCAACCTCACTTTCAACCTCTATCGTGCCTCCAAGCGCTTGAACAATCTGCTTAGAAAGCGCTAAACCTAGCCCCGTGCCTTCGTACCGGCGCGTGACCGATTCGTCGAGCTGACTGAATGGCTGAAAGAGTTTATGTTGCTTCTCACGCGGAATACCGATACCGGTATCAATCACAGCAAAGCGGATGCCGTCTGTACCATAGCGTGACTCGGTCGTAACTTCGAGCCTAATAGTACCGCGCTCGGTGAATTTGGCTGCGTTGCTGAGTAGATTAATCAATACTTGTCGCAATCGACGACCGTCGGTCCTGATACTACCAATATCAGACGGGCAGAGCGTGATCATTTGATTGTTGTTGCGTTGCGCCAATGGCATAGTCATCGCCGCCAACTCATCTACGAGTGTGGCCACTTCAACGCGGCTGAATTCTAATTCAAGCGCGCCTTGTTCAATCCGAGCAAAGTCAAGCACATCACTAATAAGGGCGAGCAAATGTCGCCCAGAGGTGAGAATACGTTCGACGTATGTTGTATGCGGTTCAGACACTGCCTTATTCAGATGGAGCAACTGGGCGTAGCCAAGAATTGCATTCAGTGGTGTGCGCAGTTCATGGCTCATTGTTGCGACAAAGGCACTCTTAGCTTGACTAGCTGCTTCTGCTGCCGCACGTGCCCGTTCGGCTTCAGCCTCAGCTTGCTTCCCACGTATGACCTCCTCCATTAACTGCTCTTGCCGAGCAAGGCTCGTTTGCAAGGCGCGATTGCGCTCTTCGAGTTCAGCTCGTTGCCCACGCAAGCTAGCCAGCATCTGATCAAATGCCTGCGCGAGATCGCCGATCTCGTCGCGGATGTGCTCGTTAATTGAGCCAACTAAATTACCCTCCGAGACCTGACCGGCAGCCTGCGCGAGCCGCCGTAACCGGCGGGCAATTCGCGCCGAGAGGAAGAGGCCAATCGCAGCCGAGATAATAATCGCTACGACAGTATCGATCATGATGAATGTGCGGGCCGTGTCATAACTGGCAGCAACAACATCAAGTGAAGCACGAGCTTGCCGTTGGTTTTCTTGCACGAGTTCGTTCATCGCCTTATCGAGCGCATCGTAGAGTGGATTCATCCGTGAGTAGAATGGCTGCACGCTCCCATCGCTCACCAAACGCACTGCCGGGATAAATCGATTGTGATTGGCGTCGATGACCTCTTGCCACGCCGCCACAACGGTATCAAGCCGGTTCTGCTCAGTTTCCGAGCCAATCAGGGGGCGGTAAGTACGGAAATAGGTCTCCATCTCAGCTTCGATCGCCCGCATGTGATCAAGAATGCGCCCACGATCGCCATTGTTGGTGTAGATCAGAAATTCCAACTGGCGCGCGCGATAGCGGTTGATCGCCGTTGTCATATCACCAACGGTGTCGAGTGATGGGATTGTGTGTCGCTCAATGAAGACAGCTCGATCATTCATCGTCGCCATTTGATGGGTGGCGAAGAAACCGAGTACCATCATGAGGATAAGGTCGATGGCTAACGCTCCCAACAGTTTTGCTCGGATCGGAAAACGCATTGCTAACGATCCTCTAGTTGCAACAACTGCTCAATGGATAGTCCTACCTGCGAGCCGCCACTGAACATCGAGCCGGTGCGTTGACGTTCTACCCGCCGTAAAGCCAATTCGTAGGCTTTCTCCGGCAAGGGAACATACAGAGCTTTGCTGGCGAAGAGCGTACCATTGCGTAAATACGTATCAATGAACGCCCGTACTTCGGGTCGTTTAATAGCATCGGCACGGACATAGATAAAGATTGGACGAGACAAGGGTTGATAGCTGCTATCAGTAATGGTCGCTTCAGAAGGGCCGATACAGCCTGCGCCATTGTCAATCGCTACTGCTCGTAACTGTCCGGCGTATTCAACGTAATAGGCGTAGCCAAAGAACCCTAACCCTAACCGATCTGCTGATACGTCTTGGGCCAGTAGATAATCATCTTCGCTAGCAGTGAAATCGCTGCGACTCACTCCCTCTTGCCCAACGATTGCCGAGGTGAAGTAATCGTAGGTACCCGAATCAACCCCGGCGCCGTAAAGGTGCAACGGTTCGTCTGGCCATTCAGGGCGGATCTGATTCCAGCGCGTGATCAGGCCCTCAGCCGCCGGTTCCCAGATCCGCTTAAGCTCGGCAACAGTGAGGCACTGCGCCCAGTCATTTTGGGGATGCACGACGACTGATAGGCCATCAAACGCGACTGGCAACTCGATGAACACAATCCCGTTTGCGGCACAGGTTTCCATCTCACGCTGTTTAATCGGACGTGAGGCGTTAGAGATGTCGGTTTCACCGTTGCAGAAGCGGGCAAATCCACCACCAGTACCGCTGACGCCGAGCCGGATAGTCACATTTGGTGCTACATTACTGAAGGCGACCGCTACCTGTTCGGTAATCGGAAAGACCGTACTTGAGCCATCGATCTTGATTTCGCCACTGAGGGCAGCAAGATCGGTGTTGGGCATCACTAATTCTGCCGTTGGTGATGGTTGCGGTGTGGCAGATATTGGTGGTGGGGTAGGCGAAGGAAGCGCAGCAGTTGAACCGCTACAAGCTACCAGCAACAGCGCGACGAGGCTGAGAGCAACGATACGCAATATGTTCATATGGGTGCAGCGAATATGTCAGATAATTCGAAGGCTAGGCAACGCTGCATAACCGTTCCTATTATAACCCTTTGACACAGCATCGTTGGTTAAGGCGAGGTTAAGCGTATTTGAAGCGTTGCTCTTCCCGATCCGTCGCACTCTGTGGTGCTTCCCGATCTATGAATACTGACAATCTTCAATATATTACCTACACTATTAGGTAGTCGTTGTATCTGCGGAGGATCGATGGAAGCTCACCTAGAACAGCGTATCACTGCTGATCGTTCAGTGCCCGGCTGCTGCCAGCCAACGATCGATGTGGCTCTCACGGAAGCTGAAGCCAACCAGCTTGCCGAGTCGCTATCGTTGCTGGCCCACCCAATCCGTCTGCGCTTGCTCGCGATCCCTGCCCGCAACGGCGGCCATGTGTGCGTGTGTGATCTGGAGGCTGCGTGGAATACGCCTATCAATACATTTTGCGTATAGATGTTCTTATGTGGGATACAGAGGATGCTCGACATAAAGTTCTATTGCGAGAAGATATTGCCAATTTGCAACGTATGTACTACCATCTGTTTAAAAATGTACTGAGATTACGGTGGCCATCCAATGCAGTATGGCAACTTTATCCCGATGGACATACTGCAATGGATTGGAAGTGTGTTCAGGACTTTTTAGATCGCGCTGGTGAGAATGTGGAAATTGAAAAGTCTCTTTTTACTCGAGGAGCATTTCGCTTGCGATTGCAACGTGAGTTCGCAATCGAAAAAATTTCCCTGCATTGTCACATGAACACCCTTTTCTTCAGGTTGCTGATTTATTTGCCGGTTTAGCCGTATTCTTACGAGAAAAGTTTAATGAGTATCAATAATGGCTAAAAATGACTTCACCCCAACTCCAATTACCAGAAAACATCGAACCGGAAGTGCGACTATCTGGAAGCACAAAGGAACGGTTTCCGGTGCTGCAGAAGTTAAATAATCTGTGCAAACAACGCAAAATAGGAGTTAGCCTGAAATTGTCGCGCGGACTTAGGACATGCGATCCAAGTAACCCGATCAACTTCTGGCTCTATGGGCCTCAGCATCCCGAAGATATAGCGCCAACGAAGAGGTAGGAGGTGGTTATGAAATATGACCCCGAAAAACACCACCGCCGCAGCATCCGGCTCAAGGGGTACGATTATTCCCAAGCCGGGGCGTATTTCATCACCATCGTCACCCAAGATCGGGCCTGCCTGTTCGGCGAGGTGGTGGACGGCGAAATGCGGTTGAATGACGCCGGACGGATGGTGTGGGATGAATGGGATGCCCTGCCTGATCGGTTCCCCGGTTTGGAATTGGATGCATTCGTCGTCATGCCCAACCATGTCCACGGCATTATCGTGTTGACCGGGTCCGCCACCGTGGGGGCAGGCCTCGTGCCCGCCCCCGATGGGGATATGCCCGCCCCGGATGGGGTACGGGCAGGCCTCGTGCCTGCCCCCAACGAGGCAACCACAAGGGTTGCCCCTACGATTGGCGACATCGTCGGCGCGTTCAAATCCATTACCACGGTGGCGTATATCCGCGGCGTCAAACAATCCGGCTGGCCGCCGTTTCGCGGCCGGGTGTGGCAACGCAATTATTACGAACACATCATCCGCAACGAGGAATCCCTGAACCGTATCCGCCAATACATTGCCGACAACCCGCTGCGATGGGCATTCGACCGAGAGAGCCTACTGGTGACCCAACCAGAACCGGAGGATGAATGGCGCGCCTGAACGAGTCCGATATCGAATCCGCTGCCCTAGCCTAGCTGGAAGGCCTAGAGCCTGTTATGCACTGGCTTCGTGCTGCTGCTGCGCCGCTGGGTCGTTGAGCGAGGCGTCACCTAGATGGCGCGCGTTCGCCGGTTGGCACGCGATGATGAGCGGTTGCCGGAACCCTTGGCCGGAGTGCATGTGCTGGCCAGTGCGATGCTCAGGCGGAAGCGGTTCATTCCCGTTATGGTCGAACGTCCATAACAGGCTCTAAAGATGTGCGACACGTCAGCTCGCGCCGGCCAACGTAACGTCTCACCCATTCCCTGCATCTATACTTCATAAGAAAATGCTAATAGCACGACGGAGGAAGTTGCATGACGCGACGGGTAGTAGTTGTCGGTGGCGGCGCAGCCGGGATGAGCGCAGCGGCCAAGGCCAAGCGCACTGATCCAGCACTTGAGATTGTGGTCTACGAACGCTCTGGCTATGTGAGCTACGGGGCCTGTGGCTTTCCCTACGCAATCAAGGGTGAAATTGCGCGGCTAGAGGATGTCGTTGTGCGCACGCCGGCCCAGTTTGCCAAACAAGGCATTCAGGCCTTGATCCGACACGAGGTGCTCGAGATTGATCCCGTCCGGCAGACGGTGCGCGTGCGCGATCTGGAGGATGGCCGCGAGTTTGTCGATCACTGGGATGAGTTGGTGCTGACAACTGGCGGTCAGCCTGCTCGCCCACCGTTGCCCGGTCTCGATCTGCCCGGCGTGTTTGCGTTGCGGAATGTGGAAGAGGCACAGGCCATCAAAGCATGGTTGATCGAGCAGCGCCCGCGCACCGGTGTGATTATTGGTGGCGGCTACATTGGTCTTGAGATGGCTGAAGCGTTGGCGGCGCATGGACTGACGCTTACGCTGGTTGAACGGTTACCACAGGTGTTGCCCTCGTTCGATCTTGATGTTGCAACCCACGTTGCTGATGAACTTACCCGTCAGCATGTCGATCTCCGCTTGGGCCAGTCAGTGCAGGCCATTGTCGGTGATAAACGGGTGCGTGGTGTTATCGTTGGTGAACAGATGATCCCGACTGAGATGGTGATTCTGGCGGCAGGAGTTCGACCAAGCACGACACTGGCTCGAGCTGCTGGGATTGCCCTCGGCCCGACCGGTGCGGTCACGGTTGATGATCGTCAGCGAACGAACCTACTTCACGTGTGGGCGGCGGGTGATGTCGCTGAAGCCTTGCACCGCGTCACCGGCAAGCCAGCGTGGATTCCGCTTGGTACGACTGCTAACAAACAGGGTCGTGTGGCCGGTGAGAATCTCGCTGGCGGCAATGCTCGTTTTGGCGGGATTGTCGGCACGACCGTGGTGAAGGTGTTCGATCTAGAAGTAGCGATCAGCGGCCTTTCGCTGTCCCGTGCCCAAGCCGAAGGCTTCAACGCCACCGCGGTCAGCGCCACGGCCTCCTCGCGCGCGCACTACATGCCGGGCCACCAGCCGATTACGGTCACGCTGGTCTTCGATCAGACGACACGCCGACTGCTCGGCGGACAATTGGTTGGTCGCGAAGGTGTGGCAAAACGAATCGATACTGTCGCAGCCGCGTTACAGGCTGGCTGGACAATCGATGAATTTGCCGAGCTTGATCTTAGTTACGCGCCACCTTTCGCGCCGGTGTGGGATCCGTTGTTGGTTGCGGCGAACCTCGCTCGGCGATGAATGTACCCGCGTCCGTCGACCCCCTACGCATCCGTGCCGATCTGTTGCCGTTTGGGGAAGCGCGCGGTGCTGGCGGCGGCGGGGCATAGGCCACGGATGACCACGGATACCCGATCTGTGTCCATCCGTGGCCTATGCCCAATCCGTTCCTCTCTGTCTCCGTGTGCGCCACAACCCTATCGACCGCGCCCGTCGGGACCCCGACCGCAGAGCCGCACTACCGTGTGCTCTGCGTTTTCGGCAAAATAATCACCCTTTCCGACACACAAAGATGGTCTCTTGCGTCGGTAAACCCATCCACGCAATGTCTGCTTGATGTTGCACAATATCTTGGGCTGTCACCAGTGTGACGCTAAAGCCGGCCTGTTGCAAGCGCTGGACAACATCGCGCCCGTATACCCGCACGTGATCGAACTGCCCAAAATATCGCTCGCGGAGGATCGGATCGGTAATGCTGGGATCTTCAATCGTTTGCTTGCCCTTGATCGGCACCAGAATCACAGCGACGCCCGATGGTTTGAGTACACGATATAGCTCTCGCATTGCTTGTTCATCACGTGGTACATGTTCAAGCACATGACTACAGAGAATGCTATCGAATTCATTATCACGGAAAGGGAGGTTTATTATATCTACTCTTACCATCGTTGGTTGCGTCAAATCGACCGTGATATAGCGTAACGTTGGTACACGAGCGAGCCGCATTGCTAATCCCGGTTCCGGAGCAAAGTGCAGCATTGTCTGCGGCTCATAAGCTGTGAGTAAGCCGTGCCGCTTGAGGAAAAGCCATGTCAAGCGATGTCGCTGCAACGAGCGGCATACCGGACACCAACGGTGGTAGGGCCGATGCAGCGTGAGAAAACCGGATATGTGCGTCTCGCAGATCGGGCAGAACGCCTCCTGACCGGCAAAGAGTCGTTTACGTGCAGTGATTGGCAACCTAAATAAGGCATTGGCGACAACCAAATCGATCAGTCGGCGTGTCGGAGCCGGTGAGCGCATAGCAAGGCGCACTTGTAATGCGAATCTTCGCCAATGCCAAGCCATCCTGTGAAAGTGAACAGACATCATTGTAGGTCTTGTTTGACATAAAAATAACGCCGGAGCAATCGTTGTCCTGCTCCGGCACTCATAAAGCTTTGTCCACTTAAATCTGGTCGAGGTAATCCTTCAGCAGCTTGCCCAACCGGGGATGGCGCAACTTACGCAGCGCCTTGACTTCGATCTGACGCACCCGCTCGCGCGTCACACCAAACGCCTTGCCAACCTCTTCGAGCGTGCGTGGTTGGCCATCGGCCAAGCCATAACGCAACTCGAGCACTCGTCGCTCGCGTTCGCTAAGCTGGTCGAGTGCAGCGGCGATCTGCTGGCGCAGCATACCGCTTGCCGCGGCATCATCCGCATCGAGCGCATGGGGATCAGGGATAAAGTCGGCCAACGTGCTATCAGCCTCTTCCCCAACCGGTGTCGCCAATGATACCGGATCCTGCGCTGTCCGCCGCAACTCGCGCAGCTTTTCCTCGCTCATTCCCAGATGATTAGCCAACTCAGCGTCGGTCGGTTCACGCCCAAGCGACTGAGTCAACTGGCGGCGCGCGGCCTGAATCCGGTTCAGCGTTTCGCCGAGATGGACAGGCAAGCGCACCAGTCGCGATTGATCGGCTAACGCGCGCGACAGGGCCTGTTTGATCCACCATGTAGCATACGTGCTAAACTTATAACCTTTAGTGTGATCAAACTTCTCGATCGCGCGCAACAAGCCAAGGCTCCCTTCTTGGATCAGGTCGAGCAAGGGCAACCCACGGTCGCGATAACGTTTGGCGATGCTCACCACCAAACGCAGGTTCGCTGCCGCCATTTGTTGGCGCGCTTCTTCGCCTTGTGCCTTTAGCGCGCGCAAACGCTCCGCCTCTGGGCTATCGGGCGGAAGTGTCGCCAATTTTCGTTCAGCAGCTTGGCCGCGCTCGATTAACTGAGCGAGCCGCTTCTCCTGTTCGGCAGTGAGCAGCGGCACCTGCCCAATCTCGCGCAAATAGAGCCGCACACTATCGCTCAACAACGCATCTGATAACTCATCATCGAGCTCCAGATCCATTGTTGGCGGCGCCGGCAGATCATCGAGCGCCGGTTCCTCTCCATCTTGGACGGGGACACCGGCCTCGGCCAAGGCGGCATAGATACTGTCGATCAGCTCGATCGACTCGTCTGGGTTGGGAACCAGCCGCTGAATATCCTCGAATGTGACAAAGCCTCGCTGCCGTCCCTGCGCGATCAGGGCCTGCAGATCGGCTGCATTGATCGCAGGACTGGCGCGGTCGGTCTCGGGCTGGCTCTGCGTCATACTACTTCCTCGTCTGAGACCAAACGGGCACTGGCTACCGTGCGTTCTTTATTGTAGCACAAGCTGTTACCCGCGCAGGCCAAGGACCGAATGCGCAATCACGTTGCGCAAGATTTCCGAGGTGCCTTCACCGATAGTCAAGAGGCGTGTGTCGCGGTATAACCGTTCTACCGGGTATTCTTGGCTGTAGCCGTACCCGCCGAAAATCTGGATGGCATCGCGGCAGATCCGTTCCGAAGCTTCCGAGGCGAAGAGTTTGGCTATAGCCGCCTCGCGGGTATGCGGCTTGCCGGCATCTTTCAGCTTAGCTGCGCCATAGACCAGCGCGCGGGCGGCAGCGAGATCAACGGCCATATTCGCAATCATGTTGGCAACCGACTGGTGAGCGCCGATCGGCTTGCCAAACGCGGTGCGTTCACGGGCGTAAGCAACAGCAGCTTCATACGCCGCTTGTGCTAACCCAATTGCCATCGCGCCAATACCAATTCTGCCACCGTCGAGCACTTGTAAGAACTGGATAAACCCACGCCCCCGTTCACCCAGCAAATGTTCGCGCGGCACCCGCACATCGTCTAGCATCACCGCCGTGCTAACCGAGCCGCGCAAACCCATCTTCGGCTCGTGCTTGCCGAAGCTCAAGCCCGGTGTGCCGCGCGGCACAATGATCGCCGAAATCCCCTTCTTGCCTAGATCGGGATCAGTTACTGCCGTTACAATGATGTGGCCGGCCAGCGGCGCATTGGTAATCCACATCTTTTGGCCGTTGATGACCCACTCGTCACCCACTAGGCGGGCGGTCGTGCGGGTAGCACCGGCATCCGAACCGGCATGCGGTTCGGTGAGGCCAAACGCGGCCAGATACTCGCCTTTGGCTGCCGGTGTCAAAAATCGGCGCTTTTGCTCTTCGGTGCCGAACATCGCGATCGGCGCGCTGCCCAAACCGATGTGGGCTGCGTAGGCCAATGCCGTACTGCCACAGCAACGCGCCACTTCTTCGATCGCGATCGCTGTGCTGACGCTATCGGCCCCAGCCCCGCCGTACTCTTCAGGAAAGGGCAACCCCATCAGGCCAAGTTGTGCCATCTTCGCAAACGTCTCGTGCGGGAAGGCGCTGTGCTCGTCAACGTAGCGTGCCTTGGGGGCGATCTCTTTCTCGGCGAATTCGCGCACCGTCTGGCGAATAAATTCCTGTTCGGGCGTCAGTTCAATCTCCATATCGAGCCTCTTTGCTAAAGATGCTTATCCGTGCGTTGCTTGCGACTCGGCTTCAAAGCTCATCACCGGCACGCCTTCCATCGTCTCGGCGATCAGATTATCCACCACTGCTTTCAAATCGTTGGTCTCGGCAAAGACGCGCAATTGGCGGTCGGCGCTGGTACCCTGATCAACAATTGTGAGCAGGTATTCGACTTCTTTGCGCGAGCCGAGCATGTCAACCACATCGTCAACCAGCTCGACAATTTCATGCACGAGCGCCTTGGCCTCAACCTCTTTGCGCTTGCCGAAATCGATCAGTTTGCCGTCGAGACCCCAGCGTTGCGCGCGCCATTTGTTCTCGTTGATCAAGGCGCGCCGGTAGACGCGGAAGGTGGTGTTGTTTTCAAACATGGTGTAAAACTTGACGATCAGCGCCTGCATCGTTGCAGCCAACGCCAGACACTCCTCGACCTTGGTGGCGATGTCGCAAACCCGGAATTCAAGCGTTCCAAAGAACGGATGCGGGCGTAGATCCCACCAAATCTTCTTGCCGTTGTCGATACAGCCGGTGTTGATCAACAACTGGACATACCGCTCAAATTCGCTGGCCGAATGGAACGTCGGCGGGATGCCGGTGCGCGGGAAGGTGCTAAAGATCACGCTGCGGTACGACTTGAAACCGGTATTGCGGCCCATCCAGAATGGCGATGAGGTGCTGAGCGACAGCAAGTGCGGGCAGATGTAGCGCGCGACATTCATCAATTCAATCGCCACCTCGTTGTTCGGCATACCGACGTGGCAATGCATGCCGAAGATAAGCAATTGCAATGCGGCATCTTGCATCTCACCCACGACCATATGGTACCGTTCGTCGGGCGTGATCTCTTGCTGCATCCACGACGAAAAGGGATGGGTGCCGGCAGCGACGATGCGCAGATTGTGACGGGCTGCTAGTCCGGCGATTGCGCCGCGCAGACGGGTGATCTCTGCCCGCGCTTCGCTGATAGTGCGGCAAGGGCGGGTGCCGACTTCGACGATACTTTGGTGCATTTCGGGCTTGATCTGCTCACGCAGGATCGTGCGTCCCGGTTCGAGGATCTGAGTAATGTAGCTCCGTAACTCGCGGGTTTCAGGATCGACGATTTGGTATTCCTCTTCGATCCCGATCGTAAACGCAAAATCGGCATCGTTGGGGTTGTAGACGCTCACCGCACACTCCTCGCTGATGGTTGGGATTGGTTTGTCACCGGTATGTTGTATTATATCGTGTCTTGGTGCTGTGTGGGGCAAGCAATAGGAAGGTGTGAAGTGCGACAGTCTCACTGCCACACTTCACGGTTGTATGTTGGCCTTAGTGGCCGTCCGCCGCCGCCAGCGTTCGCGCAGCAAGGCGATCGTATTCCGCTGGTAGTAGAGCCATTCCACTAACAGCACGCCCAGCGCCGCCAATGCCAGCCAGCGCCACATCTCTTGGCGACCATCGCGCTCACGGGCAACCGTGCTCTGCGCGCCGCTAAGCTGCGGGATGGTTAGATCACGTTGCGGCGTGATCTGCGATTCATTGGGAGCAAAGAGATTGACGGCAAAGCGACGACTGGCGATGACTTCGTTGCCGCGCCGTTCTTCGAGCGTGTAGACACCGGGTCGATCGGTTTCGGTGTAGAAGGTTTGGTTCGCCTGTACCTGCACCTGCCCATCGCGTGAGCTAGCGACCCGGCCATCGGGCCGGATGACCCGTACCTCTTCGATCGTGCTATCAACCGGCGCCACAATCGGTTGGCCGGTTGTCAGTTGCACGCTGCTCACCGGCAAGAGGTACTCGATCATATTCGAGAGCAAGATTGGGAAGGCAATATTGAGCGGTAAATCTGACAAGTGCAGATCGAACGCCAACACCACAATTCGCCGGCCTTCGCGCTCACCGGCCAGCAAGAGCGGGCCGCCATCGCTATCGACGATCACCCGCGCCCATTGGCCGGGTACGATGCGCGGCGCACGGAGAATATTGATGTCGTTGAGCCGCACATTGCGCAAGAGCGGATCTTCCAGCGCCGCCGGGCGGATCAGCGGAAAGTCAAATTCACCGGTGATCGAGAAGAGTTCGGTGCTACGCAGCGGGCCAATGAAGAGCAGATTGCCGGGGGGCAGCTCGGTGGGAACTACCCCATCAAAGATGGTCAGCGGCACTTCGGCAGCGCTTTCGGTAAATGTCAGGGTCGTCGTCGGCACGCGCGTCACCTCAAGACCGGGTAGCAGCGCAAGGCCGGTTTCGAGAAAGCGATTGCCGTCGCTCACTAACCGCACCTTCACAATCTCGCGTTGCGGGCTAACTGCGTAGGCCCGATCATCCACCGGCAACGCATCGCCATGTTCATCAAGGCGCGCCTCGACTACTGCTACGGTTGCCGGAATCGCCTCGATCCAACTTCGTTCACGACCCGGATCGATCGTCAAATCCACTGCATTTGAAAGAACACCATCGTAATAGAGTGAGAGCCGGCGAGTGACAGGGCTGCTGCCATAATTGATCGCCTGCACGAACAGGTTCTGCTCGAAGGGGCCGGGTTGAAGTGCAATCGCGTTAATCGCCACATTGTCGGATGAACGGCCAATCGGGAAGTAACGCACCCGCGCCGGTACCCGCAACCCGTCGGGTAGGATCACATTCCCGTCGGAAATAATCGCCACGTCGCTGTCAGGTTCGCGGGCAGCCAATGCTGAAGCTAGCGTTAACGCTTGGGTGAGATCGGATTGGCCGCTGTAGCTCGGTTGAATGCGCTCGATCACGCGCCGTAGCTCGCGCCGGTCGCTTGAGGAGGCGATTGGCGCTTCCATCTGGCCGCCAATGGTGATGATTGTCGCCCGCCCGTTATCCGGTAGTTGATCGATCAGCGCTAGCGCCTGCCGGCGCGCCGCCTCTAACCGGTTCGGCGATTCGTCGGTAGCGAGCATACTGATCGAGCGGTCGAAAATAATGATCAGGTTCGCGCCGCTAATACCGGTGACGGGCAGGAAAGGCCGGGCCAAGGCCAGCACCAACAATAGCATGAGCAGCAGTTGCAAAAACAGCAGTACATTACGGCGCAACTTCTGCCACGGCGCATTCGCTTCGATATCGCGCACCATGCGCTGCCAGAGAAAGGTTGATGAGACGACTTGCTCTTCGCGGCGCAACTTGAGCAAATACATCGCCACGATCAGCGGGCCGACAATTGCTGCGCCAAGCAACGCTAATGGAGCAAGGAATGACATACTCGTGTACCCATCTGTAGAGACAGAGCGTCGCTCTATCCCTAAGAGACGTTAAATGGTTGTTCACCACGCACAATCAAATCACGCAATTCGGCAATCGCCGCGCGCAACGCCGCATCGGTATCCGGTTCAGCTAACGCCAACCCGCGCGCTTCATACTCTGCTAGATCGGTAATCTCGACACACTGGCGATCGGCGCTCACGATCACATCGATCTCTAAATCTTCCGTCTCGATCACATCATCATCGATCCGGGCCGGGCGAGCAAGGTTGCAATACCATCCCCGCGTCACACCATCGGGCCGTTGGGCGCGAAAGATGTTATACCAGCGGTTGGTGTAGAACGTTTCGATCATCACATCCCCCGGCTCGATGCTAAACAGACCGAGATCGACCCGCCCTAACCGCCACTCGGCCTGTACCGTCACGCTCTGCGCATCGCGCGCTAGCACGGTTGCTTGATAGCGGATAATCTGGCCGCGCCTTGGTTTGATCAACCGCACTTCGATCATCGGATTACACCGGCCCGGCGCAATTGGCCAAACACGAAATCTTCGATCGGTTCAGCAGTATTCACCGGCACATAGCGCATGCCCCGCCCGCTACAAAATGCCTCAATCTCGCTTTGCCATGCGCGCAATGACTCGCGGTAACGTTGCAATACATCGAGATCGGCACTAATTTCTACCGCTGGTCCCCCCTCGCTATCAATCAGACGAATATCACCCTCAATCGGCGGATCAATCTCTTGCGGCGCGAGCACGTGCATCACGGTAATCTCGAATGGGCGCGAACTTAATGCGCGCAGAGCATCGCGCCAACCCGGATCAAACAGATCAGAACAGAGCAAGAGCGGGCCGGCACTACGCGCAGTCTGAATATAGTTGCGACAGAACTGGGTCAGGTTAGCGCTACTGCCGGCTTCGAGCCGCTGCAAGAACTCAAATAGCGCCACTGCGCCGCGTTTGCCGCGAATCCCGCTCACCGCCGCCGGTCGCCCGCCAAACGCAGTCACGTTAACCCGATCAAGGTTGCTAAGCGCAATATAGCCAAATGCCGCCGCAATCTGACGCGCATAGTGCAGCTTTTCCGGCTCGCCCCACGCCATACTGCGACTGGTGTCAACCAGCAGGTGAACGTTGAGTTCTTCTTCGGCCACAAACAGCTTCAGGTAGAACCGTTCAGCGCGGGCGTAAAGGTTCCAGTCGATCTGGCGAATATCATCGCCGGTTGTGTACGGGCGAAAATCGGCAAATTCGACCGACGAGCCGCGTTTTGGGCTGCGCCGCTCGCCTTGGAGATCACCGGCCATTGCGCGCCGGGTTTGCAGTGCCAACCGATCGAGCTTGCGTAGGAAAGTGGCTGTGAGCAACGGCTCGGCCATCACTCCTCCTTGACCGCTTCCAGTACGCCCTTGACCACCTCGTCAGCACTGATCCCTTCAGCCTGCGCTTCAAAGTTGAGCACAACCCGGTGGCGTAGCGCCGGTAAGGCTGCCAAGCGAATATCGCCAAACGAGACGTTATAGCGCCCATCTAGCAATGCTAAAATCTTGCCGGCCAGAATCAAGGTCTGCATCCCGCGCGGCGACGCGCCATAACGCACATACTGTTTGGTCACCGCCGGCGCATCTTTGCCTTCAGGATGGGTGGCCGTGATCAGCCGGGCCGTGTAGGCCAGCACATGGCTGGCGATTGGCACTGTGCGCGCCAGCTCTTGCATCTGGATGATAGTCTGCCCATCGGCGACGTGACGAGCTACTGGCTGGCGAGCGCCGGTCGTGCGTTGAGCAATCTCGACCAGTTCGGCTGCTGTTGGGAAAGCGACGTGGATCTTGAAGAAGAAGCGATCGAGCTGCGCTTCCGGCAGCGGGTACGTCCCCTCCATCTCCAGCGGATTTTGGGTTGCCAAGACGAAGAAGGGACGGGGTAGCTGATGGATCGTCTTGGCGACGGTCACTGTGCGCTCTTGCATTGCTTCGAGCAACGCCGACTGGGTCTTCGGCGTAGCACGGTTGATCTCATCGGCCAGCACTAAGTTGGCGAAAATCGGCCCCGGCTCAAAGCGGAACGACTTATGGCCATGGGCGTCCTCACTGATCAGCGTGGTGCCGACAATATCCGCCGGCATCAAATCGGGCGTAAACTGGATGCGCGAGAACTTGCAGTCGATCACATCGGCCAAGGTGCGCACCAGCGTAGTCTTCGCCAAGCCGGGTACGCCTTCGAGCAGCGCATTCCCGCCGGCGAGCAGCGTAATAATCACCTGCCGGATCAGTTCGTGCTGGCCGACAATCACTTGCGCGACTTCGGCTTCGATTTGTTGCGCGCGTTGCCGAAACTCTTCCGGCGTCATGGCGATCGCAGCTTCCGAAGCAGCGGTCATGCTGATGTCCTCCTCGTATGGATGTAAGGTAGCGTCAAACGTTTTAGGCAAGCAGACACCGGTAGCGAGCGCCTAGCTTGCTACGGTTCTAGCCGCGAGAAGTATTCGCGGACGAGATTTTGTAAGTAAATCGGTACGCTGCCGCGATCGATCGCTTCCGTCGCCGTGCGCTGGTATTCAGGAAACACCTGCTCGTAAGGAATGACCGACGGATTATTCAACCCACCCTGCTGCCCTTGACCCGGACGCACCTCGCTGCTGCCGCTGCTGCCCTGCTGGCCGGCGATAAAATCAGGATCACCGGTTTGGCCGGAGGGCCGGAAGGGTTGGTACACCAATCCATCGTTGCGCCCTTGCCCCTGTTGCGAACTTGGCCGATTCGGATCGACATTGCCCGGCGCATTACTCTGTTGTTGGCCGAGATTGTCAGCAGTCGAGCCACCGCCTTGCCCGGGTTGGCCTTGCTGGCTTTGCCCGGGTTGGCCTTGTTGCCCTTGTTGCCCTTGCTGGCCTTGCCCTTGGCCTTGTTGAGCCTGCCCCTGTCCTTGCTGACCTTGCCCTTGGCCTTGTTGAGACTGTCCTTGCCCCTGCTGGGCCTGCTGGCCTTGGCCGGGTTGGCCGGCCTGCGCAATTTGTTGGCGAGCCGCTTGGGTATTGTTAAGCGCCTGTTGCACTGCGCGCTGGTTAGCAATAGCTGCTTGGGCATTCTGCACCTGTTGGCCAGCCTGTTGCAATGCCTCGGCAGCCGCTTGGGTGTCGCCGCGTTCGAGGGCTTGTGCTGCATCTTGCAAAGCCTGCGCGGTGGCGCGATCCGCCGACGCGAGTTGCGCAGCCTGTTGAGCCAGTTCTTGGGCTAACGCCTCACGCTCTGCGGCGCTCATCTGATCGAGGCTGGCCGCCAAGTTCTCAAGTTGTTGACGCAACTGGTCAAGCGTTGGGCGGGGCGAAGTCGGGTTATTAGAGAGCTGTTCCAATCGGCGCGCCAACTGTTCCAGCGCCGCTTGGCGCACGTCGGTTTGCGGATTAAGCTGTTGGCGCAGGCGCATTTCGGCCTGCGCTAGATCGGCCAGCGCCTCTTGGCGATCACCGGGGTTGCGGGCTAATTCAGCTTGCAATTGGCGCAGGATCGCCTCTAATTCCGCCCGTTGTTCGGGCGTGAGATCATCACGCGCGGCCAACTCTTGTTCTAATTCCGCCAATTGCTGATTGACCTGTTCGATCATCTCGGCGACCGCGGCGCGCTCGGCCAAGATCTGGTTCATCGGGTTGGGCAGCGTCAGTAACGCAACCGTCACCAGCGCCGGCAGCAGCGCCAATAGCAATGGCTGGCGCGGCACCACGATCGGGATCTGGCGCGGATGGAGCTGCAACGCTAGCGCGCTCGCGTCAGCCTGTTGGTAAGGAGCGAGCGGCGTATCCGCGCCGGTCTCATACAATTCAATCGCCGTCGAGAGCCGTTCGCGCAGGTTGAGGATGCGGTCAACCCGCTGTGCAGCCCGGCGCGGCGGTAGTGGCCGGAATGCGCTGACGCCGACGATGGCTACAAACCACAACGCGATCGGTACCAACACCCACCATAGCAAATGAGGCACCGGCGTCATCCAGCCGATGGCAGCCACCAGTGCGCTACCGGTTAGCGCCATCCATAGGGTGCGGCTTGCCAGTACAATGCCATCGCTCAGGCGCAGTTTGATGCTCAGCGGGCGCAACTGCCGGCGCAATAGCTGATACGTTGAAGGGTTTATCGCCTGCGTCATCGCCAATCCTTCCTATATCGGTGGTAAGAGTATCGTACCACACTATGGATGACGCTGCCAGACCCGCGCCGGTTCCGGGGAATAGTCACAGCAAAACGCACATCGTTGGGTGCTGCTGATGGGGCACCAACGCTGATAGCGCATTGCCCCACCGGTAGCAGTATGATGTGCCACTTGGCTTAGAAGGGAAAAGCTAGACCTGCGCCGCACGTTATCGGTTTCACTGCGCCGGTTTGCAGCTAATCTTTGCGCCAGACATGCCGCTCAACCACCTGCCGCACCAATTCACCACGCTCCCAAATCTCAACCACACGCTGGCTGATGATTGTGGTCGTCACACTGATCGGTTCAGCGACAGGCGTGATCGCGCTCTGGGGAACGGTGGTGATCGGCGCAACCGGCGCCGGCGTCCCCATCCGGCGGCGCAGCCATGCCTTGCCAACTTCGACTGCCAGCGTGGCCGCACCGAGCGCCAGCGCAGCGCCGATCTGGCGCATCTGCGCCGGCGAGAGTGACAAGGTGCGGGGAGCCAAGGCGCTCGGTTCGCGTGGGGCCAACGCATCATTACCCGTGAGCGCTGCGCCGCACGCGCCGCAGTACCGGTTCTCAAGCGGGTTGCCATGGCGACAGGCCGGACAAATCCGTTCCACCATAACGCTCACCTCCAACCATTGATGCTGATGCCTTCTAGTATAGCAATGCGCTCCCTGTGTACACAGCAGAGCTGTACCGTTACACCTGATACGCCTATGCCTCGATGTTGCGCTTGGCTTTGCGCGGCGCTTGGGCCGCTGGCACAAACCGTGCCAAAATCACGCCAACCTCATAAAGCAGATACATCGGCAACGCCAGCAACATCAGATTCACCGGATCGCCGGTCGGAGTAATAAACGCCGCGATGATCACGACCACTACCAGCGCATAGCGCCGGTAGCTTGCCAATTGCTTAGCGGTGGTGACATTCAGATACGCGAGCACGTAGATAATGATCGGCAATTCAAACACCACGCCGTTGATTAACAACAACATCGATACCGTCTCGAGGAAATCAGACAGCGTCGGTTGGGTTTGGATCAGCGGCGAGTCGGAAAAGCCGATCAGGAACTGAATGGCGACGGGTGTGGTAACAAACCAGCCGAAGGCAATCCCGGCAAGGAAGAAAAAGGTCACAAAGGGCAAGGCGCGGTAGATCAGCCGCCGTTCGCTGTCGGTCAGACCCGGCACAATAAAGGCCAGCAGTTGGTAAACGATTACCGGCATCGCCAGAATCACGCCAACCAATAACGCCACCTTCATGTAGCTGGTGAACTGCTCGGTGGTGCCGACTGACTGGATTGGGGCGAAGCGGTCGTTGATCGGGGCAAAGGTCAAGATAAGGATATCGATCAGTTTGATCGGGCCTTGGGGCCACACTGCGATAAATCCAAACACCATGCCGATCAGCACGCCGATGCCGGCCTTGACGATCCGGCTACGTAGCTCGATCAAGTGCTCGATCAGCGTCATCGACGTCTCATCGGCTTGGCCTGCTTTGGCCGGTTTGGTAGTCATGGCGTGACAGTCTCCTCAGAAACGGGTGCCGGCGCGACGGTCGGTTGCCAGTGTTGATCCAACAAGCCGCGCGCCTGCAACTGCAAGACAATCGACTGGAGTTCAGCCGCCAACCCATTCAGCCGGGCCAGTAGTTCACTGATCTCGGCAGGCGTGACCGGTTCCGCAGCGTTTTGGGCAGGTGCGGTCGCCGCCGGAGCTGCCACATCAGCAAAGAGCATCCGATCTTCATCGGTAATGGGTTGGGCAACACCACCGTCGTTGGTGACCGGCTCGACGGGCATTGCTGCCGGTATAGGCGCTTGTGCCGGTGGGCGGATCGTTGGTTGCGCTGGCGGCGCTGCATCAGGTGGAGGTAAAGTTGGCTGAGCGGCTGGCAAGGCCTCGTTCAGTGTGGTTTGCACCTGCTCGCCAACGGCTTTTACCTCATCGACCATCGCTTGGACATCGTTACGCACATCGAGCTGGTTGCGCGTCCGCACTAATTCATCGCGCAATTGGGCGATCTCGCGCTCAAACTCGTTGCGCATCTCGTTAATCATTTGCAGTTCAGGCGACTGTTGCTGCCACGCAAGAAATTTCGCCACCTGCTTACCGGCGAAGCGCCCCAATTCTGGCAACCGTTCTGGGCCAAAGAGCACGAGCGCGAGACCGGCGATGAGAATCAGTTCAGGCAGATGAACGTTGAAGATCTCCATACAACTCCGCAGTTTGCCGGTGATACCATGCTACTACTATCTTACCACAGCGCGCGGTTTGTGCGGAGGGTGTAAGCGCCGACGCTGCTCATCTGGGGCAATGACCCGCAAACAAACAACGGCGGGTCGTTTTACCCGCCGCGTATCCTTGCCTTACAATCCGAAATCAACTCACTGCTACTCGTTGCTCTGATGGGTTTCGAGGTATTTCAGCGCATCGGCGACCGTCTGGATCTTCTCCGCCTCTTCGTCGGGGATCTCGACGCCGAATTCTTCCTCAATCGACATAATCAGCTCAACTAAATCGAGCGAGTCTGCATTCAGATCCTTCGTAAACGACGCGCTCGGCACCACTTGCGCCTCATCAACGCCGAGCTGATCCACGATAATCTTGCGCAGGCGCTCCTCCATCTCAGGCGAAGCCATACTGGTTGTGTTCCTTCCTTTCAAAGACGGCTATTCCCCATCGTCGCGCTCGGCAAGGTAGCGAATAACTACCGTGCCGAGCACGCCGTTTACAAACCGGCTGGAATTATCACTGCCGAACTGTTTGGCCAGTTCGACCGCCTCATTAATCACTGCCTTCATCGGCGTCCGCTCAATATCATCAATGAGCAGCTCAAACAGAGCGATCCGCAGCACCGCCTTATCAACGCCGGGCATCTGAGCAACCGGCCAGTTCGGTGCCGCTTCTTCGATAATCCGGTCGAGATACGAACGGTGCTCCCATGCGCCAAAGACGAGGCGGCGCAAGAACTCGGCGCTCTCAGGCGGCATTGGTTCATCGGCAAGCCGGCGTTCGAGCACCTGATCAATCGCGTGATCGGTTTCATCAACTTCAAACAGGATCTGCAAGGCTGCGATCCGCACTCGATGCCGCTGACTGGCCAATCTCGCCCTCCCCATACGCATCCCGCCACTGGCCTATGCCGGATTGAGTGACTCCTTCCACTGGCGCAGCAGTTCGGCCACATATCCAGTGTGAATCCGTCCCGCCCGGAAATCCGGATCATCGATCAACGCCAATTGGAACGGGATGGTTGTTTTGATCCCAGTAATCACACACTCATTGAGTGCTCGCCGCATCCGGTTCAGAGCTTCATCGCGAGTATCGCCGAACGTAATAATTTTTGCCAGCAACGAGTCGTAGTTACCGGGAGGCGCGTACCCTGAGTAGAGGTGCGAATCAACTCGTACTCCGGGGCCGCCGGGTGGTAGATAAAATTCCACTTCGCCGCTGGCCGGCAAAAAGTCACGCTCCGGATCCTCGGCGTTAATCCGGCACTCAATCGCGTGCCGCGCTATTGTAATGTCTTCCTGCCGCAGCGTCAAGCGTTCGCCACTGGCGATCAGCAACTGCCAGCGCACCAAATCGACGCCAGTCACCTGTTCGGTCACCGGGTGCTCGACTTGGATGCGCGTGTTCATCTCGATGAAATAGTAATTCCCCTGCTCATCGAGCAGAAATTCGAGCGTGCCGGCATTGACATAACCAATTGACTGGATACCGCGCACCGCATCGGCGCCCATACGGGCGCGCAATTCTGGCGTAACAACCGGCGATGGCGCTTCCTCAACGATCTTTTGGTGGCGGCGTTGGGCCGAACAGTCGCGTTCGCCGAGGTGGATCGCGTGGCCGTACTGGTCAGCCAGCACCTGAATCTCGACGTGGCGCACGCGGGTGAGGTACTTTTCCAGCAGCAGCGCGCCGTTGCCGAAGGCGGCCTCGGCTTCAGCGCGAGCGGTGGGGTAGGCACGTTGCAAATCGGCTTCATCATACGCCACGCGCATACCGCGCCCACCACCACCACCAGACGGCTTGAGTAATACCGGATAGCCGATCTGGCGGGCAATATCGATCGCCTCTTCGAATGAACGAATCTCGCCATCGGAGCCGGGGACGGTAGGCACTCCCGCTTTGCGCATCGTCTCCCGACCAATCGCTTTGTCACCCATCAAGCGGATCGGCTCAGGCGGCGGTCCGATGAAGATCAGATTGCAGTCAGCGCACATCTCAGCAAAATACGGGTTTTCCGAGAGAAAGCCGTAACCGGGATGCACTGCATCACAGCCTGAGATTAGCGCCGCACTAATCAACGCTGGCGCGTTGAGGTACGATTTCGCCGGTGGCGGTGGCCCGATACAAACTGCTTCATCTGCCAGTCGTACTGCCAACGAATCACGGTCGGCAGTACTGTACGCCGCAACGGTACGAATACCCAACTCCTGACAAGCCCGAATGATACGCACGGCAATTTCGCCGCGGTTAGCCACTAACACTTTGCGAATCATCAGGACATCACCATCCCGCCGTCGATTGTCAGCGTTTGCCCGCTGATATATGCGCCGGCATCAGAGGCCAGAAAACAGATTAATCCCGCCACTTCAGCCGG
Organism: uncultured Chloroflexus sp.; assembly: GCF_938091255.1. Lineage (NCBI taxonomy): Bacteria > Bacillati > Chloroflexota > Chloroflexia > Chloroflexales > Chloroflexaceae > Chloroflexus > uncultured Chloroflexus sp. Next base: position 12,355 of record NZ_CALLJH010000036.1, on the reverse strand, counting down.
CTGGCCGAACCGGCCGAGGGGGATCGTTGCCAAAATGGCTTTGCGCGTCTCTTCGTTGAGGGCATCGGTCATCTCAGTCTCGATAAAGCCGGGAGCAATTGCATTGACGGTAATACCACGGCTTGCCATCTCGCGCGCAGTCGATTTAGTAAAGCCGATGATTCCCGCCTTGGCCGCAGCGTAGTTCGCTTGGCCGGCATTGCCAATCAACCCAATCACCGAGGTGATATTGATAATCCGGCCGAAGCGCTGCTTGGTCATCGGGCGCAGCACCGCGCGAGTACAGAGAAAGGCACCGCGCAGATTGGTTGCGATCACCTCATCGAAATCGCTCTCCTTCATTCGCAAGAGCAGATTGTCGCGGGTGATGCCGGCATTGTTGACCAGAATATCGATCCGACCAAACTGTTCCAATGTTGTTTTCACCAAATGCTCGACATCAGCCGGTTGGCTCACATCACCCTGCACGGTTATCGCTTTGCCGCCGGCAGCAGTGATAGCCGCCACGGTTGCCGCGGCCGCCGCAGCATTGCCACGGTAATTGACCACGACCGTCGCCCCGCTGGCTGCCAACCGTTCGGCGGTAGCGCGGCCAATCCCGCGGCTGCCGCCGGTGACAATCGCAACCCGCCCGCTCAGATCAAGCAGCATGCTCTTTTACCCCTCTGCCATTGCAAACAACGTCGCCCCATCAATAATGAGTACATTGCGTCGCCCGCTGGCCGCCTTGACGGTATCGGGCGTGAACTCAGTTGACGTAATGACCAACCCTTTCGGAATGCCCATCCGCTTCATATCTTGCAACAGGCTTTCAAGCGTACCGGGCCGCACCTTATCGGCAACCGACAGCCGGAGTAGATATGTAACACCTTCGTAGGTCAGTTCGAGATCAAGGTGCTTATCCTTGTCGATAAAGCGATAATCTTTGAACTCAAACCCCTTCTTGCGAAAGAGATTAAGGACATACGAGCCAAACTGGGGCAGCGACAACCCTTGCAAGTCTTCGAGCGTGCGCACCACGTTGGGGCGTTCGAGGCGGCCACCACGCTCGGCGATCTCCTTCTGCAACTGGCGGTTGCGTTCTTCGGCCCGGCCCGACATCACGGTGCCGAATGCAGGGAAGGGGATCAAAGCAAACGCCGAGAAGATAAAGTAGATCGTGATCAGATCTATCAACGTGGCCGGTGCTGCTGGTTGATCAGGATCGAGCTGAATCACCGGCATCGGGGCAATGCCGGCTTGACCAACCAACCCGTACCCGGCCATAATGGCCAGCCCAAAGAGAAATGTTACTACCCCGAGGGCAAGGCCATTGGCCAGATACTCGCCGCGCACCTTGCGGCCCAGATAGATGCCGGCCAGCACCGGCACCACCCCTGCGAGAATCTGCAAAATGTTGTTGGCCAAAAAGAGCGAACACCACGCAATGGCGGTAAGAAGGCCAACCAGTAGCACTTGTACCCATTCAATCGAGCGAAATGAATGGGCAAGGCGCTGGAGGAAAGACGGCTTCGCTGTTGGTTCTGACACCGGCTGCGGTGTCGTCTCGACGCTCATAGAATCCTCTACATTGTCAATTATGGACGGCCATTGCGATCGCCTTCGCGTTCCAATAATTCATCAACCGCTTCACGCAATTTGCCGATGTCGGTGAATGCGCGGTAGACCGAAGCGAACCGGATGTAGGCGACTTCATCAAGATCGCGTAACCGGCGCATGACCGCATCACCGATTACCTGCGAGCTAATCTCTTGTTCGTCGGTTGCCATGACCATCGCCTCGACATCGTTTACCAATTGTTCGATCGCGTTCGCCGATACGGGGCGGCGATAGCAGGCCGTACGCACACCGCGAGCGATCTTCTCGCGATCGTAGGGTTCGCGGGTGCCATCCTTTTTAACCACCATCAGACTCACCGATTCGATCCGCTCATAGGTGGTGAAGCGACGGCTACAGGCGCGGCACTTGCGCCGGCGCCGGATCACCTCGCCCTCGTAGAGTTTGCGCGTATCGATCACATCGGTCTCTGGAAAGTGGCAGAACGGGCACCGCATGAACGATGTCTACTCCTTCAAGTGTCTTTAACACGCATTATAGCACACGCTTATGCCGCCCTGATCTGCACCTCGCGTCCGAAACTACGGCGGAGGAGGCCACTGCGGCGAGTAGCCTCCCAAATTTCGACGTGGGCATCACCATCGGCAATGATATCAATCGTAATCGCTTCACCGATTTGCACCCGTACATCGCGCACTATCTGGCTCTTGCTGCGTTCAAGATACTCGGCCAACCGCAGCATTGCGCTGAGGCGGGCGATGCGCGTTTCATCATCCGGGGTGACAATCGCCGCATAGGGGGCCGGGCCACTCCAGCCTTTGCGGTGGTTGCGCACCAGACTGGCGATTATCACAATTTCGCGGTGGCTGAAACCAAGCAGCGTGGCGTTGTGAATCAGATACTCGCCGTGCTTGTGGTGGTCGTAGTAGCCGACACTCACGCCTACATCGTGCAAGATGGCGGCATACCCAAGCAATTCCCGCTCCCACGCGCCGTAGCCGTGCAAGGGGGCTAGTTGATCGAAGAGCGACTGGCTGAGGTGAGCGACACGGGCGCAGTGTTCGGGTTCATAGTGCGTGAGCCGGGCCAGATTAAGCACGCTAAACCGACGTGGATTGGCCAGGAGCGGTTGCGGCTGGTCGGCGAGAAAGTGTTGGTAGAAAATGCCTTCGCGCACGCCTTGGCCGCTGACCAGCAAGCTGGAGAAGCCGCCACGATCCATTAAGGTAGCGATGATGACCGCGCCGGCCAGCGTCACATCCACCCGCTCCTCTTTCATGCCCGGAATTTGGAGCCGTTCACGGCGCGGACGGCGGGCCAGTTCATCGATCATCCGCTCGAGCGCTTCACGGGTTAGTACATAGCCATGCACCCGTTCGAGCGGGTAGTTACGCTGCTTTTGGTCAATCCGGGCCAATTGGCGCACCGTGCCACCCATCCCGCCCAACTTGCCGTGGTGCAGGTCGGGCAACCAATCGAGCGGAGCAAAGGCGGCGCGGGCGGCTTCGCGCAGCCGGCGAAGGTCAGCGCGGCTAATGGGGTCGCTCTGCACAAATTGTTCGGTAAAGCGCACGACGCCGGCCTGTACCGAGAAACTGCGGGTGAGCGAACGATCGTAAACCGCCATGACCTGTGTCGAACCGCCGCCGGTATCGAAGAGAGCACCGGTTTGCAGCGGCAAGGCATTGATCGCGCCCAGATAGCCAAAGTAGGCTTCCTCCTCCGCCGAAATAATACGCAGATCGAGCGGCGTGGCCGCGCGCAGGGCGGCCCAAAACTCGGCTTGGTTGGCCGCCTCGCGGATGGCACTAGTACCGACCGCGATCACCTGATCAACACCGGTAGATAGGCAGAGGGAATAGAACATCCGCAGGGCTTCAACCGCCCGCCGGATTGGCACCGGCTGGAGCATGCGCGACGGGCCGATCCCCTCGGCGAGGCGCACGGTTTCGCTCACCTCATCAGTGAGCCGGAAGCTGTAGCCCGGCTCGTATGCCATCACAATCAGGCGTGTGGTGTTGGAACCGAGATCGATCACGCCGATTTTTTTCATAGTGGTAGTCCTAGCGGTTAGGCGAGGCTGTGAGTCGCTCGGAAAGACAGCTCTGCCATTCAACGCAACGGCACGTTGCGATTGCTGCATAAGGATTATGGAATGAGGCGGGGATGCTGTCAAATGACAACATAGGGACCACGACTCAGCAGCGCCTTCGGCGCGGCATGGGCGGGGGGTGGGGCGGCGCCCAAGAGCTGCACCGCCGTGAGGCTCTCTATGTTACTTTGGACGGTACAATCAATGGTGTTGGGAATGATGCATGGCATGGTGCAGATTATGGCGCGCACGATCGCGTTGGCAATGCAAAAAGGCGGCGTCGGCAAGACGACGACGGCGCTGAATCTAGGGGTCATGTTGGCGGCGCGCGGGCGACGGGTGCTGCTGGTTGATCTCGACCCGCAGGCTAACCTGACGCAAGGGCTTGGAGTTGACCCGGCGGGGTTGGAATACAGCGTCTACGAAGTCTTGCTCAACCCTGAACACGGGAGCGCTTTCGCTACTCGCACCCTCAGCGACGGGTTGGATCTCATTCCAGCCTCGCTCGATCTCGCCGGAGCCGAACTCGAATTGGCCGGGAGGGTAGGGCGCGAATTGCTCTTGCGCAAGGCCTTGCGCGCCGCCCAGAGTCAGTACGACTACATTCTGCTCGATCCGCCGCCGAGCCTCGGCTTGTTTGCGCTCAATGCGCTGGCCGCCGCCGAGATGGTGCTGGTGCCGCTGCAACTGCACGCTTACGCCTTGCGCGCCCTACCGCCGCTTGAAGCGACGATCGCGTTGGTGCGCGAGATTAATCCGCCGTTACGGATCGGCGGGATTGTCTGTACAATGGCTGACCGGCGCACCAACTTGAGCCAGCAGATCGAGCAGCAAGTGCGGGCACAATACGGCGATCTGGTCTTCAAGACGGTCATTCCTTTCAACATCCGGTTGGCTGAAGCGCCGGCAGCCGGCGCGTCGATTGCGACCTTTGCCCCACAGAGCGCTGGCGCGCAGGCGTATGCCGCCTTGGCAACCGAATTGGAGGAACAGTATGGCCGATGAAACAAACGAATCGATCCGGCGTGGACGCGGATTGCGCATCTCGGTGTCCTCTGCCGATCAAGCTGCTGAGTCTCCTCTGCCGGAACGTGATACGATTGTGCGCGGACACGGGCTACGGCTCTCAACAGCAGCAACCACCATGCAAATAGCAACGGTGCGTACCGTGAATGGCCCATTGCGTTATCGCCGTATCGGTGAAGGGCCACCATTGATAGCAGTGCATGGCGTTGGCGCATCCGGTCATTTGTGGCGTGATGTGTTGAACGGTCTGGCAGACATCCGTACCGGCTACGCTATCGATCTGCCCGGTTGCGGTGAGTCACCGGCGCGGAGTAGCGCTCCAACGTTAGCGATGCTGGCCGATGAGATCATTGCGTTCGCCAATGCACTAGGACTGCGTCGATTTGATCTGCTTGGTCACGCACTGGGTGCCGGTGTGGCAGCGATAGTCGCAGCAACTCATCCGGCACGGGTAAGTCAACTGATTCTCGTCAGCTTTGGTGTACGGCCTAGTACCCCTGATGCGCTCACTCTCGCCCTCACTCGCACCCCATTCGATGTCTTCCTCGGCCTTGCTCGTCCCCTGATCAATACGTGGACGGGCTGGGCAGTCGGGACTCCATTAACCAATCAGTTGATGGCGGCGTGGCTGCTGGCCGGGCCACCGGCTGATCCGGCATGCTGGGATGCGTATCTGTCCGACCATGCGCGTGCTGATAGCCGAATGTACGTTACAATGCAGACAATGCCTGCCGATCCGACACTGAAGCGCCGGTTGCAGGCGATCAAAGCCCCTACGTTGCTCATCAGCGGACAAGACGACCGGATCATCCGTCCTGCCGATGTGCAGGCAGCAGCAGGATTTATCGAATCGGCAAAAGTGGAATTGATCCCTGCTTGTGGTCATTTACCACCAATTGAGCATCCGGTTGAGTGTCAGCGGCTAGTACGCGAGATGATAATGGCGTGACCCCATCTCCCTTCTCCCCAGCAGGGATGTGCCGCGTGCTTGCGGGCGATTACTGCGATCACTGCACACCCGCGCAATGACAGACATCTCCACGTGGGGGAGAGGTCGGGGGTGGAGGCACCTCCGGCATCCAGCAGATTGACAGGAACGGGATCTATTCACCTCGTCTCCTCGCAGCCAGAGATTGCTGCGAGCGATCTGCGCCTGCACAATGACAGTAGCCCCATTCACCGACACGGAGGAGAAGCCGGGGTGGGGCCATTTCGCTCTGAATTGTTGAATGGAATAAATTCCGCTCTATGAGAAGCGAGCTAGGGTAAGGGTAGAAAAGAGGGAGGGCCATATTGATTGCCTTGACAGCGTGACAGTCACGTGCTATATTTTGCTTAACCGATTAACCGCTTAAACGTTTAAAGCGGAGTAAGAGCTGTGGCCACCATCAAAGATGTCGCACGGCGCGCGCAAGTCTCCACCGCAACGGTCTCGTATGTGCTCAACGGCACCGGCACTGTCAGCGACGCCACTCGTGCACGCGTACTGGCCGCCGTAGCCGAGCTTGGCTACCAACCCAACTACAGCGCCCGCGCCCTCCGCACCCGCTCGCACACCATCGGTGTCGTCGCCCCCGGCATTGCGAGCCGGCTTGCCGACCCAGCCACCGCCGAGATTCTGGCCGGTCTCAGTGAAGCAGCCACGGCTGCCGGTTACTGCCTCTTGATCGCTGCACCTACCGATAGCGAAGCTGAAGGCGAACTCGATCTACGCCTTGCCCGTAGCGGCAGAGTCGATGGTCTTATCCTCTTCGATCTGCATATCGATGATGAACGCCCGGCATTACTGACCAACGCTCACATTCCAACGATTGCCATCGGCGCGCCAACCAACGGCGTCGCCTGTCCAATCGTTGGCTTTGATCTCCGCGCCGGTGCTGAACAAGCCACCCAGCATCTTATCCGACTTGGTCATCGCCGCATTGCCTTGCTCACAGTGCCGTCAGACCTCAGCATCAGCGAGCCATTCTACGCTGGCTATGTGACTGCGCTGCACGCTGCTGGTCTACGTCGCGATGCTACTTTGGTGATCGAAGCTGGTACCAGTGAAGACGATGGCGTAGCAGCAATGCAAGAGCTACTAGCGGCTCGGACACCGCCTACCGCTGTACTAGCCGCAACCGATACGCTAGCATTCGGCGCAATGCATGCTCTGCGCGACTCCGGTAAGGTCGTTGGGCAAGATGTCTCGGTGATGGGGTGTGACGATCTACCACTGGCGGCGCATACCTATCCGCCGCTCACGACCCTGCGCGCGCCGCGCCGCGAGCTAGGTGCGACCCTCGCCCGCCATCTGATTGGCCTAATCGAACGACGCACCGTTCCACCGGTTACGCTGCTGCCGGTGCGTTTGATTGTCCGTCACTCCACCGCTGCGCCGCGCGCAGCCGGTTGAGAATAGAGCATGAATCGGCGAGCGCAAACTCGCCCAGCAAAGGAGTGTTGCCAATGGCCTCGATTAAGTATGATCACGTATGGAAACGGTTTGGCGAAGTCACCGTGCTCAAGAATCTCGACCTCGACATCGCCGATGGCGAGTTTCTGGTGCTGGTCGGCCCGTCGGGTTGTGGTAAATCAACCGCACTGCGCTGCCTCGCCGGATTGGAAGAGGTCACCGAAGGGCGCATCTTCATCGGTGACCGCGATGTGACCGACATCCCGCCCAAGGATCGCGACATCGCGATGGTCTTCCAGTCCTACGCGCTCTACCCACACATGAGCGTCTACGACAATATGGCCTTCGGCCTTAAGCTCCGCCGCGTGCCCAAAGCCGAGATCGACCGGCGGGTGAAGGAAGCTGCCGAGATGCTCAGCATCGCCCACTTGCTTGACCGCAAGCCCAAGGCTCTGTCTGGCGGCCAGCGCCAGCGCGTTGCCCTTGGCCGCGCCATCGTGCGCGACCCCGCCGTCTTCTTAATGGATGAGCCGCTCTCGAACCTTGACGCCAAGTTGCGCGTGCAGACTCGCGCCGAGATTAGCAAACTCCACCAGCGCCTCAAGACCACCTTCATCTACGTGACCCACGATCAAACCGAGGCGATGACGATGGGTTCACGCATTGCTGTCATGCGCGATGGCATCTTGCAGCAGATCGACACGCCGCAGAACCTTTACGATCACCCGGTGAATATGTTTGTGGCCGGATTCATTGGCAGCCCGGCAATGAACTTCTTTGAGGCGAAGCTTGAGCGCACCGACGGCGGGGTGAGCGTGGTGGTAGGCAAAGAGTTTGTCTTGCCGGTGCCGGCTAGCAAGCTCGATCACGTCAGCAGCCACATTGGCAAGAGCGTTTATTTCGGTATTCGCCCCGAAGACTTGCACGACGCTCACTATGTACCGCGTGGCGTTGATGAGCGGGCCAAAGTGCGTGCCGCCGTCAATGTCGTTGAGCCGATGGGATCCGAGATCTACGCTTACGTTGAGAACAGTGGCAAAGAGTTCATTGGCCGCTTCGACCCGCGCTCAAACGCACGCACCGGCCATACAATCGATGTGGTCTTCGATATGGAGAAGATGCATATCTTCGACCGCGAAACTGAAAAGGCGTTGACGTAATCTGACGACACAGCCGCACTGCCGTGCGGCTTACCGAGAACAAGCCCGCTATGCCCTTTTTCCCCCTCTCCCCTTGTGGGAGAGGGGGAATACCCCTATGTGGAGGAGGGGCAGGAGGTGGGGGGTAGACTATAACAACCCTGTCGTTTCAGCGAATCCCAACATCAGATTCATATTCTGCACAGCCTGCCCGGCTGCACCCTTCACCAGATTATCAACGACCGCGACCACGATTGCGCGGCCCGGTTCGACCATCTGATGCCCAATCACCACATAGTTCGTGTGTTGCACGTGGCGCAGTTCCGGCAACTTCCCAGCCGGCAAGACGTGAACGAACGGCTCAGCGGCATACGCATCGGCGTACACCGCAGCGAGCGCCGTATCGTCAACTTCTGACTTAAGATTGACATAAATAGTTGAAAGAATCCCACGGAAGACCGGCAGCAGATGAGGGGCAAAAATAATGTGCAGCCCAGTCTCCTGTTCCATCTCGGCCAGATGACGATGGACGCGGCCAACATTATAGGCGCTAAAGGTCTCGTGGGTCTCGCCAAAATGCGTCTTCAATGATAGCGAACGACCGGCCCCGGAAACACCCGACTTACTATCAACAATAACCGTGGGATCAGCAAGGAAACCGGCGCGCACCAACGGCACCAGCGGCAAAATGGCCGTCAACGGATAGCAACCGGTATTCGCCACCAAGCGGGCTTGACGAATGCGTTCGCGGTGCAGTTCAGGCAGACCGTACACCGCCAACTCAAGTAAGTCCGGCGCCGGATGCGGCTTACCGCGTCGCGCTGCGTAGACTGCGGGGTCGGCAATGCGAAACGTGTCGGAAAAATCGACCACCTTCGCGCCAGTAACCAGCGCACGTTGCACAATCGGGATCAAGTCGGGGGTGTTATGGGGAAGGCAAGTGAAGACCACATCAACACTCGCCGGATCGACCTCTTCCGCCGCAGTGAGCCGCAGATCGCTCACAATCGGGAAGACCTCGCTGAGGCGCTGCCCGGCTGCTGAACGAGCGGTAGCAAAGGCAACTTCTACCGTTGGATGACGGGCGAGCAGCTTTAGCAACTCGATCCCGGTGTATCCGGTTGCGCCATAAATACCGACACGGGCCATTGGTGCGCTCCTCGTACAACGAACGAATACCCTACTCGCTCCATTGTACTCTACTTACCACGTGCGGTCAGGCGCGATGGCGATCACGGCGGGGTGAATCTGGCCAAGCCGGCGCAAGAAGTTCAGAATCCGAGTAAACATACCCATTACTCCTCTCGCAGACGACCGAACACCTGTGCGCAACGCTTCTCCCCGGCGCATCGAACGGTTCAGCGGAGAAGGCATTGAGCGCACACGCTGCTTCACGCAGCCGCAAGCCGGTGAAACCCGGCGGGTGAGCGGTCATCGGACATTATCGATGCGCCATGATCAGCATAGCATAGCCATGTTAGTGTTTCATCAGCCCAAAGGTTGAGGAGTATTAACGCCGCAGGAATACACTGCCATGTGTCTCCCGTAGGGCGGAATCCATTCCGCCCTATAGCAAGCCAGAGATTTCTTCAAGCGCTCCGCGTCTGCGCAACGACAGTAGCTACCCGTTGGGGCAAGGACTGGGGTGATGGGATACCACCTCACTTGCCATTCTTCTTAGACTTCAATACAATATCCGTCAATGATCAAAGATCGACAAATGCACAGCTATGACTTCTCCTACCAATGACCTCGCTCAGCTCGATCAGGCAGCAGCACAAGCGCGTTCGATCAGGCGCGACCCGGCCCAAATGCTGCGCATTGCCGCCCTTTTTGCCGCACCGGTCCTTGATCCGCATCACCCGGATCGTTCGCCTGCACACCTTAACCTGCGCGCCGAGTGGGAGCGGTTGGTACGCGCTGTTAGCGATGCCCACACCCCCATTCTCCTTGCTCGCTTGACACCGCCAACCCTCGCAACGTTGCGGCGCGAATTGTCTCCCCGTGTGGCCAACCAAGGCCTCTTCCCGCATGTGCTGCACATCAGCGGCCATGCGTGGGCGCAGGGGCTGATCTTGGAAGATGACTACGGGCAAACGCACGCTGTGACCGCCGCCGACCTGCTCGCGATGATCCGCCCGCCCCAACCGCTCGACCTCGTGGTGCTCAATGCCTGTGAGACTGCTGCCGAGACGCAGTCGGCGGCACAGGCGCTGCTCAATACCGGTCTCGCGCGCGCCGTTGTAGGCCACCCGCAGCGCGTGCGCGACGACGAGGCGATTGCTTTTGCCCGCATGCTCTACACCGATCTGACCGACGGCTATCCGCTCCGCGAGGCAATGGCCCGTGCGCAACGTACCATCACTACTCATACAGTGGTGATGCTTGGCGATGGTGATCTGTGCTTTGGGAAGTTGGAGCGCGGCGAGGCGCTTATTCACGATGCCCGTCCTTTTGGCAACCTTCCTGCCGAGACCGGTATCGGCTTCGTCGGGCGCGGGGTGGAACTTGTCACGCTTGCCCGCCAACTCGACCAGCCACCGAAGGTGATCGTCATCTCCGGCCCGGCGGGTATTGGTAAGAGTCGCCTCTCGCTCGAAGCGGCGCACCGCAATGCATGGCGGTTTCCCGGCGGCGTTGCCTATGCCGAAGCAAGGGGAACGACGTGTGCAATCGATTTGCTGCTCCTTCTGGCCAATGCGCTGCGCTTGCCGGGGTTGACCGACGGGAGCGCAGTGCCGCCAGACGGCACTAAGGCATCCACCTTGCCGCTACACCGGCGCGTCGTTGACGCACTGCTTGGCCACGCACGCACCTACGCGACGCTGTTCGTACTCGATAACCTCGAAACCCTGCCGCTCAACGAACTAGCGATCATCAGCGATTTCGTGGGGCGATTGGGCGGACCGAGCGCGGCGATCATTGCGCTGCGTTCGGTGCCTGAAGCGTTGGAGGAGTTGCCGCATAGTTGGGCGCTGTCGCTGTACGAAGGATTGCGCGAAGACGATGCCGTTCACTATGCCTCGGAGATAGCGCGCAGCAAGGGGGTGCCGCTGACCGGTAGCGATGCCGAAGAGATTGCGTGCGCCACTGCCGGACACCCGCTGCTGATCACCCAGATTGTGACGCGCGCACGCCGGCGTGATCGGCAGGCGCTGTTGGCCGAAGTCCGCAGCCGCGCCGGAGATTTCGCAGCGCAGGTAGAAGCAGTCTATGCATGGAGTGCGGAGCGAACCGGTGCCGCAGGCGAACGTGCGTGGAGCGCACTACCGCTCTTCCCGGCCGGATGGGTACCTGAAGCTGCGCTGCGTACACTAGCAGGCGATGACGGTATCGAGGCGTTGCGCAGTGCGGCTATCGCCGATTTCGACCCGATGCGGCAAGTGTGGCGCTGGCACCCGACTGCAGCCGGCTACGCAGCGCAGCGCTGGCCCCTGCGCGACGCCGAACGGAAGCAGCGACACGCTGCCACGTTGCCCGCATGGAGTGACTGGTTGGCAGGTTTGGGGGAAGACACGCAGTCGGATGCACTGCTTGAAGCCGCGCTGCTGAACCTCGCGCCACTGATTGATGCAGCGCGTGATGCTGACGCAGGGCTGAGATTCCTGCACCAACTGGCTCGCGTCCTGCCGGCGCCAGATCACACGTTGACGCTCCGGTCGATCCAAGAACCGCTCTACCGGACAATGGCTGACTTGGCGCCGGATACGGCGCAACGAGCGCAGGCACTGAGTAGGCTTGGCTACGCTCGATCGGCGGTCGGGCGGTACGCGGAGGCGCTGGCGGCAACGGCCGAAGCGGTCGATCTCTTGCGCAACCTGACCGCAGCCCAGCCGGACGCCTTCCGCCCTGCCCTCGCTCGGAGCCTGGCGAACCTCGGTGAGCATCTGGCGGCGGTCGGGCGGTACGCAGACGCGCTGGCGGCGACGGAAGAAGCGGTCGATCTCTTGCGCAACCTAGCCGCGGCCCAGCCGGACGCCTTCCGCCCTGCCCTCGCTACGAGCCTGTCGAACCTCGGTAAGCATCTGGCGGCGGTCAGGCGGTACGCGGAGGCGCTGGCGGCAACGGAAGAAGCGGTCGATCTCTTTCGCAACCTGACCGCGGCCCAGCCGGACGCCTTCCGCCCTGCCCTCGCTCGGAGCCTGT